>CAVHBF010000036.1:0-2034 GCA_963634195.1 Bacteroides thetaiotaomicron
GACCTTGGCGATTTCGGGATGGCGGGCGAGCCTCTCGGAAATCGAACGGATGGCTGCGGAGGAAGAGTTCCCGCAGGCCCTCAAGGATTATATCGCCTTCATCGAGAAATACATCGGTATTCCCGTTACCATAGTGTCTGTGGGGCCGGAGCGCAACGCCACTGTCGTAAGGAAATAGAATTTCCCCGTCCTGTAGAAAACCAGTGGGCACAAGCGGAAAGGTTCGCTTGTGCCCACTGGTTTTTTGCAGGACGGGGGTGTTTCTCTCCTTTGCGGGAGACTGTCGCGCATGACAACGCCGCAGAGCCTTCTGGGCACTGAAAAATGTTGATGCGGCAAAATTTCTGCTTGTTCTCCCCGATGCGTTCCGCCCGGAACTCTGTTGCGTTTCCGCCGAAACGCGTTAGCCCTCCGCCCGAAACGGAAATCCGTTTCGGGCGGAGGGCCGCCGTAAAATCAAGCTCCGCAGCGGTCATCTCAAGCATTTTTTCTTTCCTCACGGGCTTTTTTCCCGGCAGCCCTTTTTCCCGCCGTCCTGGCTTTCTGTAATTGCAAGGTCTTGCTGTGCTTGCTCCCCTGTACACAGGTTTCCTGCAGCCCCGTATGTGTCTCTGGAAATTTTGCTGCCTTTGTGGCAACCAAATACTCTGTCATATTGAAAAACAAGTTAAATTTGCAATGTAATTTTTTGTCTACGACAGTGTCATAATGGGTTCTGAAGGCAAGCAAGTCCGAAACGGCAAGGCTTTTGAATATGCGATAGCCATGCAATATTACGCGTACCTGCGTGGCAGGGGTAACGCTGTTGATATTGTGGAGAACAACGCCTTTGCTGTGGCAAGAAAATATTTTGAGGGGTTTCCTCAACAAGAACAGGACAGGTTCAACAAAGCTGCCTATAACACCATTGATACCATGGTGAAGATAGAACCGGGTTTGTCCGCTCAGAATGACAACAAAGACATACTGTACATATCATTGAATGAAGATCAGACGGGGCGCGAGGGAGACGTGAGGGATGTTCTTTTCCAAAGGACAGGCTCTCTCTGGGAAATAGGATTTTCTGCCAAGAACAACAATGATGCGGTTAAGCATTCACGTCTGGGTCGCAAGCTGGACTTTGGGCAGGTATGGCTGGGGAAACATTGTTCCAACGATTATTGGAGAGAGATCAAGCCTGTGTTTGATTATTTGGAGGAGTGCATCGTGAAACAATATACCTGGAATGATTTGGGACAAGACAAAACAGACAAGGTGTATGTGCCACTGCTCAATGCTTTCAAAAAGGAGTTGCTGAAAATCAATGCCGGCAATGCACACATTCCGGCAAAACTGGTAGCCTACCTTATCGGTAACCGCCCGTTTTACAAGATTATAAAAGATGACCTGCACAACTTGGTGATAGTGAAGTCTTTTAACATCAACAGAGGGTTGAACAAGCCGTATGGCAAAACAAAAGCGGCATACTTGACACCCGGAATAACTTTGCCAAGGCGAATCGTGGAGTTTGAGTTCAAAGAGAGCTCCGTCACAACTTTAAATATGATTTTAGATGGCGGATGGGAGATTTCCTTCAGATTGCATAATGCAAGCAGTCTGGTGGAACGGTCGCTCAAATTTGACATAAAGTTACTCGGCAATCCGCCCGTTCTTTTTACCCAACACATATTCCAATAAAAACAGTTCAATGAAACTCATAAGTTTGTTTAGTGGTGCCGGCGGTTTGGATCTGGGCTTTGAAAAAGCGGGATTCAAGACCGTTATGGCAAATGAATACGACAAAAAGATATGTCCCACATTCAAAGCGAATTTCCCCTCCGTAAATTTGGTTGAGGGTGACATTTGCAGCATCCCCTCGGAAATGTTCCCCGAAAACGTGGACGGCATAATAGGTGGACCGCCTTGCCAGTCATGGAGTGAGGGAGGCGCCTTGCGTGGAATTGAAGACGCCCGCGGACAATTGTTTTTTGAGTATATCCGCATATTGAGGGACAAACAGCCCTATTTCTTTGTGGCGGAAAATGTATCGGGAAT
>CAVHBF010000036.1:2044-16738 GCA_963634195.1 Bacteroides thetaiotaomicron
GATGTGAATCTGAAACTGCTTAACGCCAATGATTATGGCGTGGCGGAAGACCGTGCCCGGATCTTCTACATAGGATTCAGGAAAGATTTCGGTATACACGACTTCAAATATCCGGAAGCTCTGAAGAAAAAGCCTGTCCTGAGGGACATCATCTGGGATTTGAAAGACAACGCCATACCTGCCGGAGAAAAGAACAAGACTAATGGAGACAAGTGCCTCGTTCCCAATCATGAATATTTCACAGGCTCTTTCTCGCCGATATTCATGTCGCGAAACAGGGTGCGGTCATGGGACGAGCCCGGGTTCACGGTACAGGCCAGCGGCAGACAATGCCAATTGCATCCGCAGGCTCCCAAGATGATAAAGACAAGTGCCAACAGGCAGGAATTTGTCAAGGGGAAAGAACACCTTTACCGGCGCATGACGGTAAGGGAGGTCGCACGTGTGCAGAGTTTTCCCGATGATTTCAAAATCATCTACGACGATGTGAACTACGGTTACAAAATGATAGGCAACGCCGTGCCGGTAGAGCTGGCCTTTCATGTGGCAAGACAAATAAGGCGCACGTTGGAGGAAAGGGGAATCAAGGCTAAATGAGGGTGTTTCCCCTCGTCATTCCGGGATCTGGTCGCCGGCGAGGCTTCGCAGGATGTCTTGAGCGATGAGGTCACTGCGGAGACGGTTGTCGGCGAGGAATCGGGCGATGTCGTAGCGATCCTCGAACCTTTTCTTCGCTCCGTAGCAGAGAACCCTCATGCTCGAGTTGCCGTAGTGGCGTGCTATCTTCTCGCCGTAGCCTCCATCGAGTGCGCCGTCTTCGAGTGTCACGACAATCTTGTGTGTGGCTTTGAGGCTTTCCATCAGCGTGGTGTCAATGCCGGTTATGTAGCGCGGGTTGATGAGTGTCGGGGTTATGCCTTTGTCCCTGAGCTTTTCGCATACGCTTCCGCCGAGGGCGAAGAAGTTGCCGAGACCGAGAATGGCCACGTCTTTGCCGCGTGTCACCACCTCGTATTTGTCAAGAGCGGAAAAATCTGTTGCTACGGGGCGGTTTGAAGAGACCGTGACACCAAACGGCACCCGTATGGCCACGGGGTGTTCCCTGTAGCCGAGGCTCCAGTCAAGCATGGCGAGATATTCTTCCTTGTTTGTAGGAGCAAGATACACAAGGTTGGGGATGTTGGAAATCAGAGGGATGTCATAGTGGCACAGGTGCGTGATGTCATTCATGGCGGACAGCGAGCCCCACAGTACGAGAATGGTGGCGGGGCTGTCGTTGATGCACAGGTCTTGCGAAATCTGGTCGTAGGTGCGCTGGATGAACGAGCTGCACACGCCGAACACGGGTTTGCCGCCTGCCTTTGCGATACCTGACGCAAGGGCCACGGCGTGTTCTTCGGCAATGCCCACGTCAATGAACTGCTTTCCCGCCTCTTTCCTGCGTTCCGGTGTCCATGCCCAGAGACCGGGTGTTCCGGCGGTAATGGCACAGATGCCCCTGTCTCCTTTCATAAGCTCAAGCAGATGTCTGGCTGTCAGTTCTTCGTATGTCTCGCCGGGAGCGGCGGATTTGGGCTTTCCTGTCGTTATGTCAAACGGTGCGCTCCAGTGCCACCGCTCTTTGTGCTCTTCTGCGTATTTGTATCCTTTGCCCTTGAGGGTGTTGATGTGTATCACCAAGGGATGGCTGATGTCTTTCGCCCGTCTGAACGCTTTGACCAGCGAGGCTATGTCGTTGCCCTTGTCCACGTAGACGTAGTCAATCCCCATTGCCCTGAAGAGATTTGTGGGGCAGTTGCCGTGTGACAGTCTCAGCTCTTCAAGGTTCTTGTACAGCCCGCCGTGGTTTTCCGCGATGGACATCTGGTTGTCGTTTACCACAACAATGAGGTTGGTGCCCAGTTCCGCTGCCCAGTCAAAGCCCTCCAGAGCTTCGCCGCCGCTGAGCGAGCCGTCGCCTATCACGGCTATCACGTTGCCCGTGCCGCCCATGAGGTCGCGCCCTTTTGCCAGTCCGCTTGCCAGGCTTACTGACGTGGAGGTGTGTCCGATGACAAAATGGTCGTGTTCGCTCTCCGAGGGTTCGGTATATCCGGAGACATCCCCGTAGTGTTCGGCGGACAGAAAGGCTTCCGCACGCCCTGTCAGCATTTTGTGGGTGTAGCTTTGGTGCGAAACGTCGAAGACTATTTTGTCCTGCGGCGAGTTGAAGACATAGTGCATGGCAATGGTTGCTTCAACCATGCCGAGATTGGGACTGCAGTGTCCGCCGCGCACGCTGAGTTTTTCTATCAGCAGGGTGCGTATTTCGGATGCAAGTTCCTCCAGTTGGGGCAGGGTCAGTCCCTTTACGTCTTGCGGCGAGTGTATGTGTTCAATGTATTTCATTTTTTTGTGTTTATGCCGTGCGGTATTGCGACGGAGTCATATTGGTGTGCCGTTTGAAGAATCTCACGAAGTGTTGCGGATACTCGAATCCCAGCTTGCCGCTCACCTGCGAAACCGTGAGCGTCATGTCGTTTAGCAGTTCTTTGGCGCGGGCGAGGACATGGTCGGCGATGAAGTCCTGGGCTGTGCGTCCCGTCTCGGTTTTGACCAGCTCCCCGAAATAGCCGGGAGTAAGACTGCATTTGTCTGCGAAATATGCCACGGAGGGCACTCCCCGGCTTGACGCGTAGTTGGCGAGATAGTCGTTGAGCATCCGCTCGAACTTGATGACGGTGGAATGGTTTATCTCCTCGCGCGTGACAAACTGCCGCTCGTAGAAGCGCAGGCAGTAGTTGAGCAGCACCTCTATATTGCTGACTATAAGCCGCCGGGAGTGGCGGTCTATGGCATGGCGCATCTCCTGCCGTATGATGTCCAGCACCGACTGCATGATTCCAACCTCCTGTGCCGACAGGTGGAGAGCCTCGTTGCTGCTGTATGAGAAGAAGCCGTATTTCGAAATCTCGCGCCCCAGCGACGTGCGGGCCAGAAGGTCAGGATGAAACAGAATGGCTGTCCAGCGTGGAAACGTCACTTCTGGATTGTGTTTGACACCCACCGCCTGTCCGGGGGCAAACGAAGTGACGGTCATCTCGTCAAAGTCGTATTCGGTGCGCCCGTAGGAAATGCGGCATCCCTTGTTCTCCTTCAGAAACAGGGCGTAGAGTCCGTAGTGGTAAACGCCCTCCTGCACTTCCCTGTCCTGTTCGTATCTCACCACCGAAACAAGGGGGTGGACAGTCTCGAAGCCGTAGAACCGGTTGAAATCCTCGACGGTGTCAAACCGGAAGTCCTTGTCTGTTGCCATAACTTTGCGTGTTGTTCTTCTGTCGGTTGCAAAATTACGAAGCCGGCGCAATACAATCCATACCTGTATTGGTGAATTTGTTACCAGTTTTTAATCCGGGAAGGGCTTGTTTCGGGAAGTGGCGTTGCGGTAAAGTGTTTAAGGGGTTGGCAATTACAGGAAAGACCGGTCGCCGTAATCTGCGCGTACACAGATATCCGACGACCGGTCTTGTCTTCTATCGGTTCGGGTATTGCCCTTGGTCCGTTACATCATGCCGCCGCCCATGCCGCCTGCGGGCATTGCCATCTGGGGATTCTCCTCTTTCTTGTCGCAGATCACGCACTCAGTGGTGAGGAACATTCCCGCAATGGATGCGGCGTTCTCGAGAGCCACGCGCGTAACCTTGGCGGGGTCAACCACTCCGGCGGCGCGGAGGTCTTCGTAGGTCTCTGTCTTGGCGTTGAAACCGTAGTTGCCCTTGCCCTCGCGGACATTGTTGACAACAACTGCGCCCTCAAGTCCTGCATTGTGGCAAATCTGGCGCAGCGGCTCCTCGATGGCGCGGCGGATGATGTTGATACCCGTCGTTTCATCGGCGTTGTCACCCTTCATGCCTTCAAGGGCGGCCTGGGCGCGGATGTAAGCCACACCGCCGCCTGTCACGATACCTTCCTCGATGGCGGCGCGGGTTGCGCAGAGAGCGTCATCGCAACGGTCTTTCTTTTCTTTCTGTTCGGTCTCGGAAGACGCGCCCACTTCGAGCACGCAGACACCGCCGCTGAGTTTCGCAAGACGCTCCTGGAGTTTCTCCTTGTCATACGAAGACGTGGTGTTGGCAATCTCCGACTTGATCTGGTTGATGCGGTCTTTGATGTTCTTCGTGTCGCCCGCACCGTTAACAATCGTGGTGTTGTCCTTGCTTACGGTAACCTTTTCGGCTGTGCCGAGCATATCGATAGTGGCCTGCTCGAGTTTCAGACCCTTCTCCTCCGAGATAACAACACCGCCGGTAAGTATCGCGATGTCTTCGAGGATGGCCTTGCGGCGGTCACCGAAGCCGGGAGCCTTGACGGCACATATCTTGAGCTGTGTGCGCAGACGGTTCACCACGAGAGTGGTGAGAGCCTCGGAATCCACGTCTTCTGCGATGACGAGCAGCGGACGGCCCGACTGTACTGCCGGTTCAAGGATGGGAAGGAAGTCCTTGAGGGTGGAGATCTTCTTGTCGTAGATCAGGATGTAGGGTTTCTCCATGGCGCACTCCATCTTCTCGGTGTCCGTAACGAAGTAGGGCGACAGGTAGCCGCGGTCGAACTGCATGCCTTCAACGGTCTTGAGCAGCGTTTCGTTGGTCTTGCCGTCTTCAATGGTGATTACGCCGTTCACGCTCACGGCACGCATACCGTCGGCGATGAGTTTTCCGATTTCGGGGTCGTTGTTGGCCGAGATGGTGGCAACCTGCTCGATCTTGTCGTAGTTGTTCTCCACCTGTTCGGCCTGGTCCTTGATGGATGCCACGACCTTGGCCACGGCCTTGTCTATGCCGCGCTTCATGTCAAGCGGGTTCGCGCCGGCAGCCACGTTCTTCATGCCCTCGGAGAGGATGGCCTGAGCCAGCACAGTGGCGGTTGTTGTTCCGTCGCCGGCATCGTCGCCTGTCTTGCTGGCCACGCTCTTCACAAGCTGTGCGCCGGCATTCTCGAAAGCGTCCTCAAGTTCTATCTCCTTTGCCACCGACACACCGTCCTTGGTGATCTTCGGCGCACCGAATTTCTTGTCGATGACCACATTGCGGCCTTTGGGACCGAGTGTCACCTTTACTGCATTGGCCAGGGCGTCTGCGCCGGCCTTGAGAGTTTCACGTGCGTTTACGTCGTATTTTATTTCCTTTGCCATGATTGTTTCCTCCTTTGGTTAATGTTTGTTCAAAAAGTTATTTAATGACAGCCACCACGTCCGACTGGCGCATGATGAGATATTTCTCACCCTCGAATTCAATCTCGGTGCCGGCATACTTGCCGTAGAGAACCTGATCACCCTCCTTGAGGACCATTTTCTCGTCGCTCTTGCCCTCGCCCACGGCGATGACACTGCCCTGAAGCGGTTTTTCCTTTGCGGTGTCGGGAATGATGATACCGCCTACGGTCTTCTCCTCGGCTGCTGCCGGAGAAATCAATACTCTGTCTGCTAATGGTTTCAGTTTCATAGCTTGTAATTTATTTGGTTGTTCTGTTGTTTGTTTCTTCGCCGGCAACGGCCGGCTGTCTGCATAAGAGTAAAGCAAACCGTGTGCCAAAGTTATTTTGCCGGCATAAAAAGTTTTCCTTTTTCCCCCTCCCGGTAATATGGCAGGGCATAGAACCTGTTTTCGCCGCCGTTCAGCACTCCGCCCAGCACTACGGCGTTGTCTGTCCGGCTGAACTGGTGGCTGACCGTCCCGCTTCTGCTGATACTGTCGTCAGGGCCAGCACCTATATAGTAGTACACAAACGGTCCGCGCTGCAGTGCGATGCTGTCGGGGCTGCCGGTGCGTGACAGGCGCATTATCGGAGTGGGAATCCTGACCGTCACCAAGTCGCCCACTGCCCACTTCCTTGTTATCACAGCATATCCGTCCTTGGTGGCGGAGCGGCCCAGTGCCGTGCCGTTCACCATTACCTGTACATTGGCTTTGCGCGGGACAGATGCGCTGAAGTTCGGCAGTGGAGTCTCTCCCGTTGCCCACGCGGGTATCCGCAGGTGCAGGCTTGCCTCGCATGGCTGGCACTGTGCCGTGCTGTCGTGGTGTATGATTTTCTGGTAGACGTTGAGCGAGTCGACATCGGGCATTTCAATGGGGTCGTTGTTGCCAGCAACCGATATGGTGGTTTCGTTGTACCACGGGCTGCTGTTGACGCTCCGCAGGAACAGGTCGAGTTTCCCGGTCTTGATGTGAGCGTTTGTGCGCATGAGCATATTCGCGTAGATATCGCTGCCGGATGTGGAGTATGCCATCTGGTTTATGGTGCGCAGCAGCCGTGTGGCTTCGTCCTTGTCGGCTCCCGGCGCTTCGCTTTGCCAGCGCGGCAGAATGCTGTTCATCAGGACGTGTTCGGCGAGATCCATGTACTTGGCCTGTCCGGTGAGCAGGTTCAGGGCATAGCTTTGCCTGAACAGCCGGAGCGACCGGCCGAGGCTGCAGTCCGGGCCTTCGCCGAGAATGTCGAGACTGTCCAGAGCCGTGTTCCACTGCCTTTCCATTTCGGCTATGCGTGACGGAGAGGCTGTTTCCACCGCGGAAGCCCGTGCGGGTGTGGTGGTCGCGGTCTTCATGGCCTTTTCCTGCACGCCGTGCCAGAAGAAGTCCATGAGATAGATGCTGTCGCTTTCAACGGGGTGCAGAGGGGCGGCCGTTTCCTGTTGGGCGAAGATGCCCGTTGCTGCCATGATGGAGATCGCGGCAAGTGCGGCGCGTGTCATGGATAGAGTCTTTGTCATGGGTTGTTTTTTTTGCTTGTTGGAACTGTGTGTGCGGCGGTCTGCTGCCGCAGTCTGTCCCTCAGGGCTGTCCATGTCAGCGTGCCGGTGTCCCTGCGGTTTGGCATGGCGAGCGACAGGAGCAGGGCAATGCCCACGGATACCGCCATGCTTGCGAACCCGAACAGGAAGAAGTTGACCTGCGTGCAGTAGTTCATGTAGAACACCGTAAGCGTGCCGCACACGAAACCGGTGAGGGCGCAGGCGGCGTTGATGCGGCGGAAGAAGATGCCCATCAGGAAGAGTGCGCCCACGGAGCCGGTGAGGAGTCCGAGAATGGTGTTGAAGTAATCGAGCAGCGAGTGGATGTCCGCCATGGCCATGAGTACGGCAATCATGGTGCCCGCCGCCCCTGCCGCCACTCCGGCCCACCGTGCCGTGAGGAGGGTGGCACGTTCGCTTGCCTGCGGTCTCCACCTCTTGTAGAAGTCGAGGGTGAACGCCGTGCTCACCGAGTTGATGTTTGATGAGATCGTGCTCATCGTGGCGGCGAACAGGGCGGCTATGAGCAGTCCCGCAATGCCCTGCGGCAGCTGGCTGATCATGAAGAACGGGAATATCGTGTCGGTCTTGTCCAGGGTTATGTCGAGCGCGGCGGGGTGTGTCTTGAAGAAGGCGTAGAGTCCCGTGCCGATAGTGTAGAACACCACCGACACCGCTATCTGCAGCGCGGCGTTGGTGAAGATGCTCCGCTTTGCGGACTGTTCGTCGCGCGTGGTCATATACCGCTGTATCACGGTCTGGTCGGAGGTATACGAAATGAGGTTGTTGGCCAGTCCGCCTATGATGATGACCCAGAAAGTCGGGGTGCGGTAGTCAAGCGACCAGTCGAAGAGGACGAACTTGTGGTCGGCCATGCCAGTCTGCATGAATCCGGCGAATCCTCCCTGTGTCTGCGTCATGAGGTATACGGCGGCGAACACGGCCCCGCCCACGAGAATCACGCCCTGCACCACGTCGCCCCACACCACGGCCTCCATGCCGCCCATGGTGCAGTACACTATGGTTATGACAGCCATGAGGCCTATGCACGTGAAGATGTCGATGCCGGTCACAGCCGCCATGGCTATCGAGGGCAGGAAGAGCACCAGAGCCATGCGTGCCACCATGAACGCCATGAACAGTGCGCTTGCCATGGCCCTCACGCCGTAGCTGAAGCGCTGTTCCAGATAGGCGTAGGCCGAGCTTGCGTTGAGGCGGCGGAAAAACGGCAGGTAGTATTTCACCACGGGAAACGCCACCACCAGTATCATTATCTGCATGGGATAGTATTTCCAGTCTGTGGCGTAGGCCTTGGCCGGTATCGACATATAGGTGATGGCACTTATGATGGTGGCGAAGATGCTGATGCCCGCCGCCCACCACGGGATGCGCCCGCCGCCGGTGAAGAAATCGTCGGCACTCTTCCCGCGGTGCATGAACACATATCCCAGCACAAGCATGACCAGGAGGTAGACCCCGACCACGCTCCAGTTGATCCATCCGAAAGAGGAGTGGCTTTGCGCGCTTACGGCAGTCACCATGTCCGAGCGGATGCCCGGCTTCAGCTCCCCGTTGATGACCACCAGAGAGCGTCTGCCGCCGATGCCGGCATCCGCCACGGCAGCCCCCGCCCTCGCCAGCAGGGCGTTGCCGGGCAGTCCGGTCCATGTGTCGGTAATGGTGTTGTAGACCAGGGGGGAGTCGTTGAAACGGTACCATTCGGGCTCGTGGAGCAAGTAGTCGGTCTGCCGTGCCTTGCCGCCGGGCGCGGCGGTGTCGCCGAGGGCCGCCAGCGCGTTGTCGAACACCTCCCTGTTCACTCCGCCCATGCAGACGATGCACGAATTGCCGTAGCTGGCGCAGACAGCCCCGGCCACGGCAACGGGTCTGCCGTTGACGGTTATGGGTGCTGTTTCCCTCCATGTCCGCGCGGCGGGGTCATAGGTCAGGGCCGACGTGTTGGTGCCGCCGGCGTGGTAGCCCCCTATGAGGTAGAACGCCGTGCCGGTGGCGTTGTCCTGCACTACGGCGGAGGCCTGCAGACGCGGCGGCCCGGGGAAGTCCGGCAGCCGTTCCCAGCTTTTCCCGCCGGGGAATTTCAGCCTGTAGGCCTTGTGTGACGGAGTGCCGCCGCTCTGTCCGCCCGCCACATAGATGTAGCCGTCCTTGCCCGCTGCGCCCGCCATGTTGTCGAGAGCCGTGGGCAGAGGGGGCAGGGGAGCGACAGTCACCGTGCCGTCGTTGCCGGCGGCAATCCTCCATGTGGCAGTGAGGCTGCGTGTCCCGTCCGTGCCGCCCGCGCACACGATGCCGTCGGGTGTGGTCACCGACACCCCGTAGGCTGCCGCCGCAGGCAGGCTGCCGGCGCGTTTCCACCTCGACGGGCGGTCTGTGCCGAGAGCGAAAATGTTGTCGTAAAAACGCTTGGCGCCGCCCTGTGCCGCAGGAGTGGAGGGGAAATTGCATCCCCCCGCCATCACAATCCATCCGTTGCTCACCCCGGCGTATGCCGCGGCCACGCCCTGCGGACACCCTGTCTGCAGCACGGGGAGAGACCGGAACGAAAACGAGTTGAACGGAATCCGGCTGTCCTTGCCGCTGGCAAACGTCAGCGACAGCGACAGCAGCAGGGGCAGCAACCGTAGGCAGGGCGGCAGATTGTTCATGGGCTGTAGTATTACCAGTCAATCCCTTCCGTGCCGTGTTGCCGCAGATAGTCGTTGCAGCGCGAGAAATGGCGGTTGCCGAACCATCCGCCGCGGTTGGCCGACAGGGGAGAGGGGTGCGCCGCCTCCAGAATGAGGTGGCGCGAACCGTCTATGAGTCTGGCCTTGGAACGCGCGTATCCGCCCCACAGGAGAAACACGAGGTTGTCGCGCCGTGCGCTGAGGGCGCGTATGGCGGCATCGGTGAACTCTTCCCAACCGTGGCGCTGGTGGCTGCCGGCCTGATGGGCGCGCACCGTGAGAGTGGCGTTGAGCAGCAGCACCCCCTGGCGCGCCCACCGCGTGAGGTCGCCGGCGGGCGGTGCGGGCTTGCCCAGATCCTGTCCTATCTCCCTGAAGATGTTCTGCAGCGAGGGGGGGAATGCCACGCCCTCCGCCACGGAGAAACTGAGCCCCTGCGCCTGTCCGGGCTCGTGGTAGGGGTCCTGACCTATGATGACAGCTTTCACCTTGTCGAACGGGCACAGGTTGAAGGCGTTGAATATCAGCGGTCCGGGAGGGTAGCAGACACCGGTGGCGTATTCACGGCGCACAAAGCCGGCAAGGGCGGCGAAATAGGGCTTGTCGAACTCCCCGCCTATGTGTTGCCGCCACGATTCCTCGATCTTCACTTCCATGGCTGTATGGGTTCCGCAGTGTGACTGCACTGCTATTTTGCCACAAAAGTAACGCTTTTATGTCTGAATCGCAGCCAACACGTCCACAATTAAAGGACGGGAAGAGCACTTTTCCGGAAAAAGGCGGCAAATGCGGAACTGCCGGGGCAAGCAAGGGAGCGGACACCGCTCATCCCATATGTCCGGCGAGGTAGGCCCGTGTTTCCGGCGAGGCCGGCGAGGTGAAGAGTTTCTCCGTGTCGCCGTACTCTATGAGTTCGCCCAGATACATGAACATGGACCGGGCGGCTATGCGCCGGGCCTGCCCCATGTTGTGGGTCACGATGACTATGGTCACTTCGCTTTGCAGCCTGAGGAGCAGTTCCTCTATGCGTGCGGTGGCTATGGGGTCGAGTGCGGAGGTCGGCTCGTCCATGAGCAGCACTTCGGGCTGCAGGGCGAGAGCCCGGGCTATGCAGAGCCGCTGCTGCTGTCCGCCGGAGAGGAACGTGCCCTTTTTGGTCAGCACGTCCTTGACCTCGTCCCACAGTCCCACGCTGTTGAGGACTCTCTCTATTATGGCCATGCGCTTCTGCCTGCCCGCGTGTATGCCGTTGAGGGAATATCCCGCCATCACGTTTTCGGCGATGCTCATGGTGGGGAACGGGTTGGGCTGCTGGAACACCATGCCTATCTTGCGGCGCACCTCGATGGCCGGCATCTTCATTATGTCGTTGCCGTTGAGCAGAATCTGTCCGCTGACGGCGATGTTGCCGTAGAGGTCGTGCATGCGGTTGAGGGCGCGCAGCAGGGTGCTTTTGCCGCAGCCCGAGGGCCCCATGATGGCTGTTATCATGTTGCGCGGAATCCCGGCGCTGACGTGTTTCACGGCCAGTGAGTCCTGTGTGTAGGAGATGCTGACGTCCTTTATCTCAAGAATGTTGGAATCCATGTCTGTATGTATAAGCAAATTGATGTAGCGTGAATGTCAGCGCGTCATGCGCCGGCGTATGATTTTGGCCGCGCTGTTGAGCAGCAGCACCATGAACAGCAGCAGCAGCGACGTGCCCCACACCAGAGGCTGCAGCACGGGGTCGTTGTAGAACTGCCATATCAGCGTGGGCAGGCTCGACATGGGCAGGTCGGCGCGCCACTGTATGGAGGCGCAGCCCAGGGCGGTGAACATCAGCGGCGCCGTTTCGCCTATCACCCTCGACATGGCGAGCAGTATGCCCGTAGTGATGCTGCCCAGGGCCGAGGGTATGAGTACGCGCGTCACGGTGCGCCGGTAGCTGCCGCCCAGTGCGAGCGCGCTCTCCTTGAGCGTGGGGGGCAGCATCTTGAGGGCTTCTTCGGTAGACCTCACTATGAGTGGCAGCATCATGATGCACAGTGCCGTGGAGCCGGCCAGGGCACTGTAGCCGTGGAACGGCACCACGGCCCACACGTAGACCACGATGCCTATGATGACCGACGGCGTGCCCTGCAGGAGGTCGGTCATGTAGCTCACCGCATGAGCGTACCACGTGCGGCGTTTTTCCGCCAGGCAGGTGCCGCAGAGCACGCCCAGCGGTATCGCCACCACCGAGGCCATGGCGAGCATTATGAAGGTGCCCACTATGCCGTTGGCTATGCCGCCGGGAATGGGGTCGCCGTTGTCGACGGCCGCCATGGCCTTGAAGGCGGTGGGCGTGGGCATGGTCAGGAACTGCCAGTTGATGAACTGTATGCCGTTGACGAACACCTTGCCCAGTATCAGTATCAGGGGCACGGCCGACAGCGCGGCGGTGACGCACACGCCCGCGTGCAGGATCTTGCTCTGCAGGTAGCGTTTGCGGATATTCATGGAGTTGTGCATGATGTTTCGGGTTTATCTTTTGACGGCGCAGCGCCGTATGATGACTTTGCCTATGATGTTGATGACGGCGGTGACGGCAAACAGGAGCAGGGCGATGCCGAAGAGCGCGGAGAGCTTCAGCCCATCGGCCTCGCCGAACTGGTTCGCCACGATGCTGGCCATGGAGTTGCCTGTGTCGCGTATGGAGCCGGGCACCTGGTTGGTGTTGCCTATGAGCATGGTGACCGTCATGGTCTCGCCCAGGGCACGCCCTATGGACAGGATGAAGGCGGAGAACACTCCCGAGCCCGCAGTGGGGAACACTATGCGCGTGAGCACTTCGGCGCGGGTGGCACCCAGGCTGTAGGCCCCCTCCTTGAGGCGCACCGGCACCATCTTGATGAACTCGGTGCTCAGCGAGGCGGCATAGGGCACTATCATCACGGCCAGCACCAGCGAGGCCGTGAGCACTCCCGACCCCTGAGGCGACAGGCCGAGGGCCATCACCACGGGGCGCAGCACGTAGAACCCCCACAGGCCGTAGATGACCGACGGGATGCCCGCCAACAGGTCCACCACGGTGCCCAGAGCCTTGGCCACGGGCCTGTTCTTGTAGTACTCGCCGTTGAACAGGGCTATCGCCAGACTGAACGGCACGCACAGCAGCAGGGCAAGCCCTGCCGTCAGCAGTGTGCCGGCGATGAACGGCAGCGCGCCGTAGGACTCGCGGCCGGGAGTCTGGCACCAGTCGTCGGAGAACATGAAGCGGAGAAACCCGAAGCGGCTGAACGCGTCAAGCGAGTTGGACACCAGCGCCAGCACGATACCCCCACAGACCAGCGGCACGACAACGGCCGCGGTTGTGAGGGTAAACTTGAAAGCCGAGTCGGCTGTCAGACATTTGAGCATTTTTCTGTCGGATTGTTGTGCGTGTCATTCAAGGGGCTTGCCGTCGAACGTGAGTGCCTTGAGGTTGTTGAGGCTGCTGGCCACGGCTTCCGCCGGCAGCGGCGCGTAGTTGACGGCAGCGGCGGTTTTCTGCACCCCGGGCGACAGGATGAACTCGAGAAGCCGGAGTGTGGCCAGGGCCTGTTCCCTGGTGCGGTTGCCGTAGTTCTGCTCCTTGTAGACGATAATCCACGTGAGGCAGCTGATGGGGTAGGCCCCGGGGTTGCTGCTGTCGGTGATCATGGTGCGGGTGTCGGCGGGCATACCGCTGCCGGCGGCGGCAGTGATGCTCCCGATGGTGGGGTTGACGAGGTTGCCTGCCGCGTTTCGGAGAGTGGCCATGGGTATCTTCTGCGCGAAGGCGTACTCGGAGCCTATGTAGCCTATGCTGTATGGGGTCTCCTTGACGATGCCCGCCACGCCCGGGTTGCCCTTGGCGGCCTGTCCGGCGGGGAAGTCAACCGACTTGGCTGCACCGTAGCGTTCCTTCCATTGGGGGCTTACCTGCGAGAGGTAGTAGGTGAACACGAAGGTGGTGCCGCTGCCGTCAGAGCGGAAGACCGGAATGATGCCCTTTGCCGGCAGCTGTGCCGCGGGGTTGAGGGCGGCGATGCGCGGGTCGTTCCACATGGTTATCCTGCCGGCGAAGATGTCGGCGATGACATCGCCCGAGAGGTTGAGGCTCGTGACACCCGGCAGGTTGAAGCCCAATACCACGGCACCCATGCAGGTGGGTATGTGTATCACGGGTTCCCCCATTTCGGCCATCTCGGTGTCGCTCAGAAAAGCGTCGGAGGCGGCAAAGTCCACGGTGCGGTCCTTGAGGTTGCGCACGCCGCCGCCGCTGCCTATGCCGCCGTAGGCCACGGTGTTGCCCGTAGAGTCGCTGAAGCTGTCGAACACCATGGTGTAGAACGGTTCGGGGAAGGTGGCGCCGGCGCCCGAGAGGTCTACCGCCGCTGTGTTTCTGGCGTTGCCGCCGCACGAGGTGAGCATTGCCGCTCCTGCCGCAACGGCAAGGAGACCGGTGAACAGTGATTTTGTTTTCATAACTGTGTTTGTGTTTATGAAGTTGGTGTTTCGTGTTTTTCTGCCGCAATGCGGCCGGACGCATGTCCCTGTTTCCGGGTGCAAAGTTCGCCCCGTGTTGTTACAAACTTTTCCCGATAACATTAAGAAACTGTGACAAAAGGGAGAAAAGGAGGTTAAACGGGGGTGGTGACGCAGAATTCCGGGTACAGGCAAATCGGCAGATGTTGCAATTGCACGGCATTGTGTCAATGAATAATCACGAATCAGCATCACAAATGGCGTGCAATTACATGAAAAACGCTACCTTTGTAGCTGACTTTCCCTGAAAACGTTGCCATAGTTGAGGGTGATTGGCTAACATGTTTTATACACTTTGTTCAATGCACTGATACACGGCAACCAAAGTTGGAGACAGCGGTAGAAATTGCCAATGCTTGGATGTTTTACACTAAGGGGTTGCTGTGGTCAATAAAAAGGAAAGAAAACCAAAAATGAAAACATGTAAATGACAAGGCATAATGACAAATAAAGAATCTGTGAATTTTGAGAAGTTGGTTTCAACTCTTAAAGAAATGAATGATAAGATAGGTTCTCTGTCGTATTATTTGTTTGCCATCAAATATGGAAAGTTTCTCAAAGACCAAAATCTTACAGAAATAATCCGTTCTGCAAATCTGACAGAAAGTATGTCAAAAGAACTAAGCAAGGGTCTTCGAATATACAAAATACTCTCAGATAACGAGTTTGGCTTAGAATTGAAAGAAGAGGACGACTGTACTG
>CAVHBF010000037.1:0-16506 GCA_963634195.1 Bacteroides thetaiotaomicron
GGCTGCAAGTGATTATTTCACGGCCGGATATTTCCGTGTTGGCTTAAGAAATCGTAAATTCGCGCGGTCTTTAAGGACGGGAAGGTGTGGAAGATTGTTTTGCGGTTGCCGGAGAACATCTTTTTTGCACTTTTTTGTTTTTTAGTTAAAGAATGCAATAAAACCCCTGTTTTGTGGTTATATCCTTAACAGGACAGGTCAACGTCAACAAAGTTTCCACATGAAGATCAGTGTGATAACGGCAACATGGAACCGTGCTGGGACAATACAGGACACCATAGACTCGTTTTTGAGGCAAGCGGAAACCTGCGGAGTCGCCGGTGTGGAGACGGAGCACATTGTTGTTGACGGAAAATCGGATGACGGCACTGTGGAGGTGGTGAAGGCAAACGAACCGCGCTATCACGGTACGCTGAAGTGGGTCAGTGAGAAAGACCAGGGTATTTATGATGCCATCAACAAGGGTATCAGGATGGCTTCTGGCGACATTGTGGGCATTCTCAACAGCGACGATTTCTATACAGACGATGATGTGCTGCTGAGGGTTGCGCAGGCCTTTGCCGGCGATGCGGGCCTTGATGCTGTCTACGGTGATGTACATTTTGTCAAGTCCGGCAATCTGGGCAAATGCACCCGCTATTTCTCTTCGAGGCATTTCCGCGTTGGCCTGCTGAGGTTCGGGTTCATGCCGGCCCACCCGAGTTTCTACTGCAAGAAGAAAGTCTATGATGACAGTGGTCTTTATGACACGTCACTGAAGACATCCTCCGACTTTGAGATGATGGTACGCCTTTTGTACAAGGAAAAGATAAAGGCAGGGTATCTGGATTGCGATTTCGTCACTATGCGTGACGGTGGAGAGTCTACAGCCAATGTCGCAAGCAAGATGAAAGTAAACAGGGATGTTGCGGCATCGCTGAAGAAATACGGTATATATTCCAACCAGCTGTTCCAGTGCATGAGATACGTGTGGAGAGTGGGTGAGATTGTCTATACCAGAATGAGATATTGATTAATAGCGCGATAATGAAGAAAGTGCTGATAACAGGTTCGAACAGTTTTGTCGGTGAGAATGTCCGCCGCTATCTGCAGTCAAAGGGCGACTGCATGGTGGATGTGGTCGACACCGTCAGTGACGACTGGACGAAAGCTGATTATTCAAAATATGACGTGGTTTATCATGTGGCTGGAATCGCCCACGTCAACCCGTCTCCCAAGATGAGGGCTCTCTACTACAGGGTCAACTGCGACCTTGCGGTAGAGGTGGCCAAGAAAGCCAGAGAGGCGGGGGTAAGGCAGTTCATCTTCATGAGTTCCATGATTGTGTTTCGCGAAAGCAAGTCGCTTGACGATGAGATCATCACAGCCGGTGTGGCTCCGCATCCGTCGGATTTTTACGGCGACTCGAAACTTCAGGCCGAGATAGGGCTGACCAAGCTTGAGACAGACGAGTTCAGACTCTGCATCCTACGCCCTCCGCTGATTTATGGAATGAACTTAAGGGGAAATTTCCCGAGGCTGATGAAGCTTGCCGCTACGACACCCGTTTTCCCGGCATGGCACAACAGGCGCTCCATGTGCTACATTGACAATCTGGCGGAGTTCGTGCGTCAGGTCATACTGCGGGAATTGCACGGCGTGTTTTATCCTCAGAACAGGGAACTTGCCGACACGGTGGAGATTGTCCGGTTCTTCGCGCACGAGAGTGGTCACCGCATTTGGATTTCCAAAGTCTTCAACCCGCTGGTTCTGGTCGGTGCAAGATTCCTCCGGTCTCTCAACAAGATGTTCGCTACATACTACTATGACGAGTCCATGAGTACATACGGGTTTGACTATCAGCTCGTGTCGTTCATGGAGTCGTTGAAACGTGTAAGCGAGGATTTCAGAAACAGCGGCAAAAAATATTGAGTATGCGGGCTTATGTGTTTTTCCGCTGAACGCAGAGTAAAAGAAAAAACATGATGTTGACTATTACATATTTGCTGCTGTTTGCGGTGTTGCTTGTAGCGGAACTGGTCTATTTCAGAGTTGCTGACAAGTACAATGTCATCGACAAGCCCAATGAACGTTCTTCGCATACCTCCGTTGTGTTGAGGGGTGGCGGCGTGATATTCACGTTCGCTGTGATTGTGTGGACTTTGTACCAGTTGCTCTGCGGACATCACGCCGACAATACGGGTGCTGGCGTGGTGTTGGACTATATGCCTTTCATTGTAGGGCTTCTGATGGTTTCGGCGGTAAGTTTTGTCGATGATGTGGTGGGAACGTCAAACAGGACGCGCCTTTTGGTGCAGTTTGCCGGAGCGGCGCTGCTGTGGTACGGTGCTATGCCGCTTTGCTGCGGCAGCGGTTCTGAAAACGCACATTGCGTCTTTGGGCTTGTGCTGCTTTCGGCATGTGCCGTCGTGGCTTGCGTTGGAATAATGAATGTCTATAATTTCATGGACGGGATTAATGGCATGACGGGCGGATACTCTTTCTCGGCACTGGTTTCCTTGTTGGTACTCAACGAATGGGTTTTGCCGGAGAGGTTTGTCGTGCCGTCTCTGCTGGCATGCGAATTGCTGGCGGTAATCATTTTCTGCTTTTTCAATTTCCGCCCTAAAGGCAAGGCGAAGTGCTTTGCCGGTGATGTGGGCAGCATAGCGGTTGCGTTTGTCCTGCTTTTTGCAATGACAAGACTTGTGTGCACCACGGGTGACTGGTGTTGGATAGTGTTTCTGGCAGTCTACGGCGTTGACGGATGCCTGACCATCTGTCACCGCATCATGCTACATGAAAGACTCGGTCAGGCACACAGGAAACACGCCTACCAGATTATGGCGAACGAACTGAAGATAAGTCCGGTGAAAATCAGCATGTTTTATCTGGTTCTGCAGCTACTGATAGACATGGTCATGATTTTTGCCGTGCCTGACACCTTTGAGGCTCATCTGGCTTATCTTGCAGGCACTGTAGCCGTGCTTTCTGTCGCCTACATCCTTTTCATGAGGAAATACTATCATCTGCACGCCGAATATCTCGAGACGCTGAAACGGGGGGACGCTTGATTGGGTTCAGCTGGAGTACAGGCATGAATACGGTGTGGTGACATAACAAGGAATTACATTTTTCAAAGACTTGGACTATGATTGACAGATTGTGTGACAACTATTTTAGGAAACTTGTTGCCCCCTACTGGATAATATTGCTCATAGACAGCATTGTCGTCATGTTGTCGGGACTGATAAGCTTTGCCTTGGTGTACAGCCTCAATGACGTGGTCATGAATTTCGGGAACTTGCTGGTAACGCTGCTCTCTTTTATGCCCGGTTATCTTGTGGGCATGAAGATTTTCGGCACATACAGCGGTGTTCTCAGGTTCTCTGCAGTCAACGATTTTATTAAGTTGGCTGGAGCTTTCGTGCTTGGTGCCGTAGTGGCGTATTTCTTCCACAGGACGATGCTGTATCTTGTCAGCGGGAGTCTTGTGGAGATGAAAGGTCTTGTGTTTATCCTCTCATTCATGCTTTCCACGCTGTTGTGTTTCGGTTTCAGAATGTCCATTATGTTTGTATACAACAGTGTGATATATGGAAAAAACCAGCTTCGAACTTTTGTCTATGGCACGCTTGACAGTGGTCTTGCCCTCGCCAAGAGCATCAGTGCCGACAAAAATTCGCCTTATGTTCTGAGCGGATTCATAACTGATGACGAAAAGATGACGAAACATCGGATTATGGGTGCAAGGGTATACTATGCCGATGGAGATTTGGTGGATATCATGCGTCTGCGCCAGATAAAGGCTGTGTTTGTAAGTCTGTCAAGTTCCGAGGTCTTCAAAAACAACTCGGAACTGATAAACAGGCTTATAAAGAACAACATAAGAATCCTGATGCAGCCTGCGGAAATGGAGTGGGACGGCAAGAGTGACATCAATTTCCGCCAACTCCACGAGATAGACATAGAGGACTTGCTGCCCAGAGACAAGATTGAAGTGGATCTGGAATCCATAGGAAACCTCATCAGGCACAAGGTGGTTCTCATCACGGGAGGTGCGGGCAGCATCGGCTATGAGATGGCAAGGCAGGTGGCCAAGTTCTCGCCCGAGCGTCTGGTTCTTGTAGATCAGGCGGAAACGCCCATGCATACCGTGAGGCTGCACATGGCCAAGCATTACGGATGGCTTGAGTGTGACACTATTGTTACAAGCATCTGCAACCGCAGCAGGATGGAGATGATATTCAGGACTACCCGTCCCGACTATGTGTTTCACGCTGCGGCGTACAAACATGTGCCGATGATGGAGGACAATCCCTCGGAGGCCGTGCAGAACAACATAAGGGGAACTCGCGTGATTGCCGACTTGGCGGTGAAATATGGAACAAGGAAATTCGTGATGATCTCTACCGACAAGGCTGTCAACCCCACCAATGTGATGGGGTGCTCGAAGCGTATCTGCGAGATTTACTGCCAGTCGCTCAATTCGGCGATAGTCAACGGCAGTCCCGAACTGAAGCAACACGACGGATCACCGGCTGTGACACAGTTCATCACGACACGTTTCGGAAATGTGCTGGGCAGCAACGGCTCGGTCATTCCGCTTTTCAAGAAACAGATAAGCCAAGGAGGTCCGGTCACAGTCACACACCCCGACATAATACGCTATTTCATGCTCATTCCGGAAGCCTGTAGACTGGTGCTTGAAGCCGGAACAATGGGAAGCGGCGGTGAGATTTTCGTGTTTGACATGGGCAAGCCTGTGCGCATCGCAGATCTGGCCCGGCGGATGATAGACCTTTCGGGTGCAACGGGCATAGAAATCAGATATACCGGGTTGCGCAGTGGAGAAAAACTCTATGAGGAAGTTCTGTGCAACGGCGAGGACTACAAGCCTACGTCACATTCCAAAATAATGATTGCCAAGGTTCGCGAATATCCCTATGCACGCGCTTTGGAACAGGAAGAAGAACTTTACGCCCTCTCGTTTTCTGATGATGACATGGCTGTGGTGAAGAAAATGAAGGAGATCGTACCCGAATACCGCAGCCGCCATTCCAAGTACGAGGTTCTGGATTGATACCACAACATCTATTTCTGGAGTACTGCGCCGGTTCCTGCATATGTTGGCAGAAATCGCTGTGGGCTTTTGTTAGTCAAGTGGGAACGCGGTCTGTCCGGATTATGCAAAAACAGAACACGACAAGCCTTTTCATGCAGTTTTCGGCAGTGGGCTTTGTTGTTGTATGTTGGGTGTACCTTTGCGCTTTTCCGTGTTTTTGAAAGGTCAACGTTCTTTTCTTTTTCCCCGGAGTGTTAATGTTTTTTAAATGCGGAGCCCTATGCGACAAATAGACCAAAACAAAATAGAATTTGAACTTTTTTCTGTATTGATTTGTTTCTAACTTTGCACCTGAAAAAAGGAAAACAGAACAAATCCGTTTTATATGAACTACAGAAAATTACCCAAGTTTGCGGTTGCTTTTGTCGGGGCAATTTGCATTGTGACAACGACAGGATGTGGCGGCAAACAAGCTCAGCAGCAGGCCTCCAACGAGTATGCGGTAAGAACCGTTACCACTTCAAGCCCGGAACTGAACTACACCTATCCGGCGACCATAAAAGGCAAGCAGGATATAGAAATCCGGCCACGCGTGGCCGGCAACATCGTCAAGGTGTGCGTTGATGAGGGAGCATCGGTCAGTGCTGGCCAGACCCTTTTTGTCATTGACGATGTGACATACCGTGAAGCTGTCAATCAGGCCAGCGCGGCTGTCAATCAGGCCAATGCAAGCCTTAACCAGGCCAACGCTGCCCTTGCCACGGCAAAGCTTACTTACAACAATAAAAAAGAATTGTTTGGCAAGAAAATCATTGGTGACTATGAATTCCAGTCGGCGAAAAACGCATTGACACAGGCTGAGGCTGCCGTGGCAACAGCCGAAGCCGGCGTGGCATCGGCAAAGGCAACGCTGGTTTCCGCCCGGCAGAACCTTTCGTACTGCTATGTGAAGAGCCCCTCCAACGGAGTTGTCGGTTCAATACCGTACCGCGTGGGCGCATTGGTAAGCAGCTCGAGCGTGCAGCCGCTTACCACGGTGTCCAACATAGAAACGATGTACGTGTATTTCTCGGTGACGGAAAAACAGCTTCTCGAGATGACGCGCTCCACGGGTGACAGCAAGTCAATCCTTGCTTCAATGCCCGGAGTGCAGCTCAAGCTGGTGGACGGCACCATTTACGACAAGGTTGGCAAGGTTAGTACCATCAGCGGTGTGATTGACCAGACAACAGGTTCCGTTTCCATCCGTGCGGATTTCGCCAACCCTCAGCATCTGCTCAAGACGGGCGGCACGGGCAGCGTCCTCGTTCCCTATGTTTCAAAGGATGCCATTGTCATCCCCCAAAGTGCTACGGTGGAACTTCAGGACCAGAAGTACGTGTATATTGTAGGCAAGGACAATAAGGTGTCCTTTTCCGTTATCAAAGTGGCTGACGTCAATGACGGTCAGAGCTATATAGTGACATCCGGTCTCAAGGCCGGTGACCGAATCGTGACTCAGGGCGTTGCACAGGGCATCTCCGCCCTTACCGACGGCATGACTATCACTCCCATCACCGAAGAGCAGGCGGCGAAGAAAGTGCAGCAGGCCATTCAGATGGGCG
Organism: Bacteroides thetaiotaomicron; assembly: GCA_963634195.1. Classification (GTDB taxonomy): domain Bacteria; phylum Bacteroidota; class Bacteroidia; order Bacteroidales; family Bacteroidaceae; genus UBA6382. Next base: position 6,649 of record CAVHBF010000037.1, read on the forward strand.
GTGCCGATCTCAGTAAAATGAAGAAGTGACGGCATGTCGTTTCCTCTGCGCACATGGGACGGCAACTTTGTCGCTTCCGGCATGATGCGTAACGTAATTCGGTGTCATCAAGATTATTCAAAACAAAGACAGCAATACAATGAAACTTGAAACCTTTATCAAAAGGCCTGTCCTTTCGACCGTCATATCCGTACTGATAGTGATATTGGGTATTATCGGTCTGATAGCCATGCCTATAGAGCAATATCCGAACATTGCTCCTCCCACCATCAATGTGAGGGCAACCTATACCGGCGCCGATGCCCAGACGGTGCTGAACTCTGTCGTCGCCCCTCTTGAGGAGAGTATAAACGGTGTTGAGAACATGACATACATGACATCGTCGGCAACCAACGACGGTGTGGCAAACATTACGATATATTTCAAACAGGGCACAGATGCCGACATGGCGGCTGTGAACGTGCAGAACCGTGTTGCGCAGGCGCAGAATCTGCTGCCCTCTGAGGTGGTCAGCGTGGGCGTGACGACGGAAAAACGCCAGACTTCGCAGGTGCTGATCTACGCACTCACTTCCGACAAAGGGCAGTACGGCGAGGACTTCCTCACCAACTACAATGCCATCAACATCGCGCCTGTTATCCAGCGTGTGCAGGGCGTGGGCTCGTGCGAGGGCTTCGGCGCCAAGACTTACTCCATGCGTATATGGCTTGATCCCGCAAAGATGAAGGAGCACTCGCTCGTGCCTTCGGATATTTCCGGCGTGCTGGCTTCACAAAACATAGAGGCGGCTCCCGGCAAGCTGGGCGAGAACTACAATTCCCAGTTTGAATACGTGCTCCGCTACACAGGGCGTCTGAAAACGGCTCAGGAGTTCGAGAATATGGTGATTTACTCCAACCATGACGGCACGACTCTCAAGCTCAAGGATGTCGCCAAAGTGGAACTCGGTGCTCTGACGTATGTGGTGAACAACCTCGTGGACGGCAAGCCTGCGGTGACCAATATGGTTACCCAGATGTCGGGGAGCAACGCAAATGAAATCGTGAAAGACGTGAAGGCCCAGCTTGACGAGCTGTCCGAATCGTTCCCGCCCGGCATGCAGATTGTATATGGTATGGACGTGACCGAGTTCCTCTACGCCTCGATACACGAGGTTATAGAGACACTGGTAATTGCGTTTATACTGGTGATAATAGTGGTGTATGTGTTCCTTCAGGATTTCCGCTCCACCATTATTCCCTGTATTGCCGTTCCTGTGTCGCTGGTGGGTACGTTCTTTTTCCTCAACTTGTTCGGGTTCAGCATCAATCTGCTTACCCTGTCGGCTCTTGTGCTTGCCATTGCCATTGTGGTGGACGATGCCATTGTGGTGGTGGAGGCAGTCCATGCCAAACTTGATCAGGGTTACAAGTCTGCCCGTGTGGCGAGCATAGATGCCATGAACGAGATTTCGGGAGCTATCATCTCCATCACCCTTGTGATGTCGGCGGTGTTTATTCCCGTAAGTTTCGTGGGCGGAACCTCGGGGTCGTTCTACCGCGAGTTCGGTATGACAATGGCGGTGTCCATTATCATTTCCGCAGTCAACGCCCTGACGTTGAGTCCCGCCCTCTGTGCCATATTCCTGAAGGCTCATGACCCCAACAAGAAGATGACGGTCATCGACAAGTTCCACGCATCGTTCAATGCAGCCTACGACAAGATGCTCGGACGTTACCGCAAACTTATCGAGTTCTTTGTCAAGGCAAAAGCCGTCTCAATAGGTGTCGTGGTGGTTGCCATTGCCGCTCTGGTCGTGCTGATGAACACAACCAAGACGGGACTTATCCCCGACGAGGATACCGGCGTGGTGTTTGCCACTGTTTCTCTGGCTCCTGGCACGGGAAAGGACAAGACCACCGAAACCATGCAGACACTCCAGAAGATGTTTGAGGCCAACCCTGCAATAAAGACGACAATCCAGATTGTAGGATACAATTTCATTGCCGGGCAGGGCTCCAATCAGGGAACGTTCATTCTGAAGCTCAAGCCCTTTGACGAGCGCAAGGAATCATATATGTCGTCAACCGAGGTGGTGAAGAAAATCTTTGCACAGTCTTCTGCGCTGAAAGACGCTCAGGTAATGGCTTTTGCACCGCCCATGATTTCAGGTTACGGAGCGTCCAACGGTCTGTCGCTTTCCATGCAGGACAAGACGGGCGGTTCGGTGGACAAGTTCTTCGCTCAAACGGGAAAATTCCTCGCGGCTCTTAATCAGCGCAAGGAAATACAGTATGCCATGACCTCGTTCAACTCATCATATCCGCAGTACCAGATTTCGGTGGACGTGGACAAGTGTACCCGTGCGGGCACTTCGCCCAAGGAAGTTCTGTCGGTACTGCAGGGCTATTATGGTGGTCTGTATTCCTCCAACTTCAACGCCTACGGAAAACTCTACCGCGTGATGATACAGGGTATGCCGGAAACGCGTATTGACGAAAACTCGCTGAACTCCATCTATGTGCGCGTCAACGGAGAAATGGCTCCTGTGTCAAGTTTCATCTCGCTGAAAAAAATCTACGGACCTTCAAACATAGACCGCTTCAATCTTTTTACCTCCATCAATGTAAACGTTGCGCCCAACTCGGGTTTCTCTACTGGTGAGGCCATGAAAGCGGTGAAGGAAGTGGCTGCGCAGACTCTTGATTCTGGCTACAGCTACGAATATTCGGGACTGAGCCGTTCTGAGAGCGAGTCGTCAAACAACACGGCACTCATCTTCGTCCTGTGTTTTGTATTCATATACCTCATTCTGAGTGCGCAGTACGAGAGCTATATTCTTCCACTTTCCGTGGTGCTGTCTGTGCCGTTTGGTTTGGTGGGGGCGTTCCTCTTCACCAATATGTTCGGTCATGCTAATGACATCTACACGCAGATTGCGCTGATCATGCTTATCGGTCTGTTGGCGAAAAACGCCATTCTGATTGTGCAGTTCGCCCTTGAACGCCGCCAGACGGGTATGGCTATCAAGTGGTCTGCCATTCTCGGAGCATCGGCCCGTCTGCGTCCTATACTTATGACCTCGCTGGCCATGGTCGTAGGACTGCTCCCTCTGATGTTTGCCACGGGTGTGGGTGCTAACGGCAACTCTACGCTTGGTGCCAGTGCTGTGGGCGGTATGCTTGTCGGCATGGTGCTTCAGGTGCTCATTGTACCATGTCTGTTTGTTGTCTGCCAGTGGTTGCAGGAGAGGATTTCGCCCATGAAGTTCATTGGTCTTGTCAACGGTGACAACGATACGGAATTAAAGCAGTACACCAATCCTGTTAAGTCTAAAAAATAAGATTAGCATCTATGAAAAACTCATTATATATCATAGTGTCGTGCTCGTTGCTCTTGAGCAGCTGCGGCATTTACAACAAGTACGAGCGCCCGGAGGTCAACACCAAGGGACTGTACCGTGATGTTGCCGGCGACCGGGACACATTGGTGTCTGCCGATACCGCGACTCTCGGTTCAACTCCGTGGCGTCAGGTGTTTACGGATTCCAAGCTTCAAGCGCTTATCGACAGTGCCTTGGTCAACAACAGCGATTTGCTTACCGCCGCTCTCTCGGTGAAACAGGCTGAAAATATGCTCAGTGCTGCCAAATTGGCTTTCGTTCCCTCGTTTGTGTTCTCTCCCAACGGAGCTTTGAGTTCCTGGGATGGGGCAAAAACCACCAAAACCTATTCGTTGCCCATTCAGGCTTCGTGGACGGTAGATTTGTTCGGCAGTCTGCTCAATGCCAAACGTGCCCAACAGGCGGCTCTCATTCAGGCCCGCGACTACCAGAGAGCCGTGCGCACTTCCATCATTTCAGGCGTGGCCAACTGCTACTACACGCTGCTCATGCTTGACGAACAGCTCCGCATTACCAAGGAAACGGAGTCTCTCACGAAGCAGACATGGAAGACCATGCAGGACATGAAGGAGTACTACGGCTACAACGAGGCTTCGGTGCTGTCAGCCAAGGCCAACTATCTTTCCGTCAAGGCTTCCGTGCCCGAGATAGAGCGTCAGATACGCGAAACGGAGAATTCTCTGAGCCTTCTTCTGGCCCAGGCTCCCACCCGCATTGACCGTGGCACGTTTGAAGGCCAGAGCCTGCCCGAAAACCTGAGTGCCGGTGTCGGCATACAGGTGCTGGCGAACCGTCCTGACGTACATGCAAAGGAAATGGCACTGGCCAACTGTTTCTACAATGTCAACAAAGCCCGCTCGGCATTCTATCCCAACATCACCATCACCGGCTCTGCAGCATGGACAAATTCGTCGGGCATGGGTATAGTGAATCCCGGCAAGATGCTGCTCAATGCCGTGGGGTCGCTCGTGCAGCCGATCTTCCAGCACGGTCAGCTCGTTGCCGGTCTCAAGGTTGCCAAGGCGCAGCAGGAACAGGCCTACATAGCATGGCAGCAGTCTATACTGAATGCCGGCAGCGAGGTGAGCAATGCGCTTAAACTGTACGAAACCTCATCAAAGCTGTCAGAAATAGAGGCCGAACGTGTAAAGACTCTGCAGGCCAACGTGGATGCTGTCACCGCCCTCATGGCCAACGGTGCCACATACCTTGAGGTTATAACCGCCCAACAGGCTCTCCTCGCAAGCAAACTGCAGAAAGTTGCTGATGACTTCAACAAGATGCAGGCCGTGGTCAACCTGTATTATGCGCTTGGCGGAGGTCAGAACTGAACCTGCGGCTTGAACAAAAGAACGAAAACAAAAAACTTTAACTTATATGATCAGTCCACAAGCATTTGTAGATTCATCGGCAAAGATAGGGGCCGATGTCACCATATACCCCTTTGCTTATGTTGAGGCAAACACTGTGATAGGTGACGGCTGTGTGATTTATCCTTATGTCAGCATCATGTCGGGCACGGTAATGGGCAAGAACAACAAGGTCTTCCAGGGTACGGTGCTTGGTGCGCTCCCGCAGGACTTTGAGTTCTGTGGCGAAGACACGCAGCTCGTGATAGGCGATGGCAACACCATTCGCGAAAACGTGGTAATCAACCGGGCCACCCATTGCGGTGGGAAGACCGTGATAGGCAACGGCAACTGTATAATGGAGGGTGTCCATGTCTCCCACGACAGCCATATCTTCAACGACACGGTGATAGGCTACGGTTCCAAGATAGCGGGTCGTGTGGAAATACATGACGATGCCATCCTTACATCCAATGTCATTGCCAATCCGGGCACGCGCGTTGGCCGTTGTGCAATGGTGAAGAGCGGATGCCGTTTCAGCAAGGATGTGCCGCCATTTGTAATTGGCACCCATAACCCGATTGAATATGGAGGTGTCAATGCCACCATTCTCAGCAATGCCGGCATTGAGAAAAAAATACAGTTCCATATAGCCAGTGCCTACAGGCTTGTGTTCAACGGCAAGACATCGCTTGAAGACGGTATCATGCAGATTAAGTCACAAGTGGTGAGCAGCCCTGAAATTGAAGATATAATATCTTTCCTTGAAACGACCAAACTCGGTCTTATAGGCAAGGATTGACACCGTCCCTCATTTGGGAACATGACAGAGAGCCGCTCCATAAAACTGTTTTTGGAGCGGCTCTCTGTTTGTCGTCCCGTCCCCGTGAATCTTTAGGGAAATTAACGTATTAGTTTGTAATAAATGTGTTACCTTTGCGTTTCTACGTTATTGGTTTGTCCTGTGCGTATTGTGCGTAAGTTATTGCTGATTGCAGGTTTTGTTGTGGCTTCTCTTGGAATGGCGGCGCAAAACATAGCCGGTGTGGTTACAGATGCCCGCACCGGCGAGCCTATTGCATACGCCAACGTGTTTTATGCAGGTATGCCCGTAGGTGTGAATACGGATGCCAACGGTATGTATACGTTGCCGTTGCATGCCGGCAAAACCCTGGTGGTTTCATTCTACGGCTACGGACGCCAGACTTTCAACGTCACTTCCGAAAGCCGGCGCATCGACGTGAAACTGACTGACGTGTCGCACACGCTTAAGGAGGCGGTGGTCAAGGCCCGCAAGAAGAAGTATTCGCGCAAGAATAACCCCGCCGTTGAACTGATGAAAAAGGTTATAGCTGCAAAAAAGCAGACAGACCTGCACCGGCACGCATATTTCAGCTATAACATGTACAAGAAGTTGACATTTGCCATCAACGACGTGTCGGAGAAAACTCTCAACGAGGGCATATTCAGGAAGATGCCGTTTCTGAACAGACACGTGGAGGTCTGTCCTGAAACAGGGAAACGGATATTTCCCATTACGTTTCAGGAAACCACACAACGCCAGATATGGCGCAAGAACCCCCAGTCGGAGAAGACAATCATCACGGGAAAGCGCGAAGAGGGACTCAACAAGTTTTTTTCTTCTGGCGAGATTCTCAACAGCATTCTGGCAGACTGTTTTACCGATGTCAATATATTTGACGACAATGTCCGGCTGCTGCGCCATCAGTTTGTCAGTCCCGTTTCTTCGAAAAACGCCATCAGCTTTTATCACTTCTTCATACAGGATACGGTCTTCGTAGGCAGCGACAAGTGCGTTGAGGTGGCTTTTACACCCAACAATCCCCAGGATTTCGGATTTTCGGGTAGTCTCTTCATCATGACGGACTCCACATACAGAGTGCGTCGCTCGAAACTGCTGATACCCCACAGCTCTGATGTCAACTTTGTGGAAAAACTCAATATCAATCAGGAATTTCTGAACCTCCCGTCGGGCGATCAGGTGCTGGCGCAAAACAAGATGACTGTGCAGATTTCAGCCATTATGGACATGGCGCGCCTTCATGTGCAGCTCACAAACGACTATTCGGATTTCAGCCTGTCGCCATTGCCCGACAGGGAATTCCGTTATGGTGGGCAGGAATATATTGAACCCAACGCAGTACTGCAGAACGACAATTTCTGGAAGACTAACCGCACGGACAGTCTTACTGCGGCCGAGGCTTCCATGGGGCAGATGGTGAAAGAGCTCCAGAGCATGAAGAACTTCAATCTTTTCCTGTTTGTGCTCAAGGCTTTCGTGGAGAACTATGTGGAGACTTCGTCTGACCCGCAGAAACCGTCCAAATTTGACATAGGTCCGGTGAACACCATGTTCAGCCACAATTTCATCGACGGGTTCCGTCTGCGTGCTTCCGGACAGACAACAGCCAATCTTAACCCTCATCTTTTTGCGAAGGGGTATCTGGCCTACGGATTCAAAGACCGCAGGCTCAAAGGTATGTCTGAACTGACCTACGCATTCAGAAAAAGGTCTTATCAGGTTACGGAATTCCCCATGAACAACCTCTCTGTATCATACCAGACCGATGTGATGTCTGCCTCCGACAAGTTCATGCCTACCGACAAAGACAACGTGTTTTCTTCGTTCAAGGTGACTACGGTAGACCAGATGGTTTATTACCACAAGTTCGGTCTCAGATATCAATGCGAGTGGCTCAACGGCTTCGGGATCACTGCACAGATGCGCAGGGAAAGGGATGAGGCTGTCGGGGCTCTGTTCTATCAGCCCTTGGGCGGGTCGGGGAAACCGTCGGCAGACAGAACCGCGCACAACCGCTATTTCAATACGGCAGACTTGGCGGTGGAACTTAAATACAGCCCCGGCGCAAAGTACATGAACACCAAGCAGAGGCGCGTCACCGTCAACAATGAGGCTCCGATATTTACTCTGGGTCACACCGTGGGGTTCAAGGCTGTGGGCGGCGAGCACCGCTACAACCTGACGGAGGCATCTGTATACAAACGTTTCTGGCTGCCGTCGGCGTGGGGCAGGATGGAATTTTACATAAATGGGGGCATCCAATGGAACAGGGTTCCGTATCCTTTGCTGATAATGCCTGCCGCAAACCAGTCCTACATCGTACACAAGGCCATGTTCAGTATGGTAAACAACATGGAGTTTCTCAACGACCGCTATGTTTCTGCCATGGCGCATTGGGATCTCAACGGCAAAATTTTCAATCGCATTCCGCTGTTGCACAAGCTTAAATGGCGTGAGATCATAGGGTGCAACGCACTCTGGGGGACTCTCACCGACAAGAACAATCCCGCTCTCAACCCCGGCGATAGCCGTCTGTACTATTTCCCCGGCCATTTCAGACATGACGGCTTCTACCGTTACTCTTCGTTTGCAATGGAGAACGACAAACCTTATGTCGAGGTATACGCGGGCGTTCACAACATATTCAAGGTGCTGCAGATTCAGGCAGTCCGCCGTTTGAATTATCTCTACCTGCCTGGCGCAAAAAAATGGGGGTGGAGAATGAAACTGGAACTGACATTCTGACTGCTCCGGCAGTCCACTGCCATCGTTATACATTGGAAAATGAAGATAGACTTACTCTCTGTAAAGAGGAAATACAACATTGTGGGCAAGTGCTCTGCCCTTGACGAGGCTCTGCAGATGGCTCTGCGTGTGGCCCCGACAGACCTGTCGATGGTAATTCTCGGCGAAAACGGAGTGGGCAAGGATATATTCTCCCGTATAATCCACGACTACAGTCCGCGCAGGAACAAACGCCTCATGGCCATCAACTGCGGTTCCATTCCTCCCGGCACGATAAATTCGGAACTCTTCGGTCATGTCAAGGGCGCCTATACCGGAGCCGACTCTGACCGTGAGGGATATTTTGCCGCTTGCGATGGCGGCACGCTGTTCCTTGACGAAATAGGGGAACTTCCGAAGGAAACCCAGTCCCTGCTGTTGAGGGTGCTTGAGAGTGGCGAGTACATCCCGGTAGGATCGGACAAGGTGTTCAAGACGGATGTTCGCATAGTGGCCGCCACCAATGTCAATTTGCTCAGTGCAATGCGTGAGGGCAAGTTCAGGGAAGACTTGTTCTATCGCCTCAACGGCATATCCATCAACATTCCGCCTCTCCGTGAACGCGGTGACGACATTCGTCTGCTTTTCAAGAAATTTGCGCTTGACATGAGCGACAAATACAACAACGCCGACCCCGTGGCACTCGATGACGAGGCCATGGACTATGCCATGAAATACCAATGGCCGGGCAACATCCGCCAGTTGCGCAATCTGGTGGAGAGTCTTACGGTCACGGTGCCAGACGGCATGGTTACTGTTGATAAACTCAAAAAAGCCCTGCCTGACGAAAAGGAAACCATGCTGTCGTACAATGACGACTACAGGTCTTTTGAGTCGGAGCGGACGGTTATTTTCCAGTGGCTGGCGCAGCTGTCCACGCAGTGTCGCCATCTGCGTGAAGAACTTGACGACTTGCGGCAGTCCCTGAACATCTCGCCGTCAAGCTCCGCGGCATCGGACAGAGCTTCCCATGCAAGGCCGCTGCTGTCGCTTCCCGTGGTGTACGAGGATGCCGAGATACCCGAGACTCCCGAGTTCGTGGAAAAGATAAATACCATTGACGACATGGAGAAAGACGCCATCGTTTCATCGCTGAAGCGCCATGCCGGAGCGCGTCGCAAGGTTGCGGAAGAATTGGGGATTCCCGAACGCACGCTGTACAGGAAAATCAAGGAATATGGTCTGGAGAATGTCAAGTGACCGAACCGCAGAATGACAGTTATGAACCCTTTTGATAAACCAACCATAGCAAACACGTTAGTGAGCCTCTGCCTGCTGCTGCTGGTAGGCTGTTCTGTCAGCTACAAGCTCAACGGAGCTTCGATAGACTATCTCACCACGAAGACCATACAGATAGATGACTTCCCCCTCCGTTCTGCCTATGTCTGGGCTCCGATGCACTCCATGTTCAACAATGAATTGTCTGATGTCTATGCCCGTCAGACAAAGCTGAGGCAGGTAAACCGCAATGGCGATATGCAGTTGTCTGGCGAGATAACGGAGTACAGCCAGTACAACAA
>CAVHBF010000038.1:0-16440 GCA_963634195.1 Bacteroides thetaiotaomicron
GTATAACGGAATTCCGCGAGACGCTCTACCGCTGCGTGAGACAACTGCATGTACAGAGGTTTCCCTACAATGATTTCCTTTATCCTCTGGCCGAAGACCTGGATTTTTCGGAAGCATAGCGAACCATGAGAAACGGACATACATTACTGCTGACTTTGGTCATGGCCGCGGTGTCCGCCACAGGTAAGGCGGACTCCGTGCTGAAGCACTTGTGTGATACCGTTGAGTTCAGAAACGAGTCGACAGGCATGTTCGGTGGCGGAGATTTCGCTCCCTACTGGATGACGAACAACCACTACGGGCTTTCCACGGAAAAGAACAACGCATTCGTATGGCGCCGTAGCGTGAAGCGCGTCCTTGACGGCGGCGATGACCGCAAATGGAAAGCGGGATGGGGGTTGGAACTGTCGAATGTCGTGACGGACAAATGGCAATGGGTAGTGCAGGAACTCTACCTTGACATACAGTACAAGAAGGTCTGCCTGTCGGCAGGGCAGAAAGAACGTCCCTCGGAGCTACTCAACCCGGAACTGTCAAGCGGCGGACTGGTAAACGGCACCAATGCCCGACCGATACCACAGCTGAGACTTGAGGTACCCGATTTCTGGGCTGTTCCGGGCACAGACGGATGGCTTGCACTGCGCGGCCACATAGGCTACGGCATGTATACGGACAACATGTGGCAGCGTGATTTTGCCGGGGACACGAAGAACGTCTATTCGAAAAATTCGCTCTATCACACCAAGGCCGGTTTCGTGAGAGTGGGCAACCCAAGAAAACTGCCGGTGACACTGACGGGCGGACTTGAGATGTGCTGCCAGTTCGGCGGGACAGCCTACAATGTCAAAAAGCGCGCAGACGACCAAACCGGCTTCATGGGCGGCACTGTCCGTATGCCATCCAGCCCGAGAAGTTTCTGGAACGCGCTTGTGCCTGGAGGTTCAGATGCCACTGACGGCGACTACAGCAACCGCGAGGGAAACACCGTAGGGGCGTGGCATTTGGCTGTGCAATACCACGGCAACAAAGACAATCCCGCAAGGGCGTGGGGCGCAAGACTGTATGCCCAACACATGTTTGAGGACGAGAGCCAGATGTTCTGGCAGTACGGCTGGAAAGACTTCCTGCTGGGAGCGGAGGCCAACCTGCCAAAGAATCCGGTCGTATCAACGGTACTATACGAGTATCTGACCACGAAGGACCAGAGCGGCCCCATATATCATGACAAGACCCAACAGATTCCCGACCAGATAAGTGCTCTTGACAACTACTACAACCATTCCCTCTACGGAGCATGGCAGCATGCGGGATTCGGAATGGGCAACGGTCTGCTTGTTTCTCCGCGCTATAACGCAGACAGGGCAATCAGTTTTGAACACAACCGGGTTCAGTCCCATCATGTGGGCATAAGCGGCCGTCCTGCGAGAGGGCTGGACTACAAGCTCCTGTTCAGCTATGAAAAGAGTTGGGGAACGTACAACAAGCCCCTTGTCGACCCACAAGAGGGCTGGACGGTGTTTGTGCAGGCCACGTACAGACCTGCATGGCTGAAAAACTGCGGACTGATACTGGCCTACGGCCACAACGGCGGCAAGCTCTTCGGCAACTCCAACGGTGTGCAGGCGGGCTTCCTGTACAAAGTCAAACTGCATGCAAAACAAATTCCGTAGTAAGAAATGAATACGCTGTTGAAGACAATGATATTGTCATGCTGCGCTGTGACATTGTTGTCGTGTGACAAGGTTGACAACAACGGAGACCTTGGCGGAATGTGGCAGCTGACCGAATGGAAGACCGTTCCGGACGGAACAGTCATAGCGACAAAAGAGGATGCGATATTCTATTCCGTCCAGCTGAACCTGATGAAGTTCAGTCGTGGCAACGACCTGTCCAATTGCCATCTTGCGCGTTTTTCACACAGAGGAGACTCTCTTTTTGTCGGAAAGGTGTACGCCCGTCCGCTGGACAAAGAGGTACAGGTCGCCGACCTTGCCAAGTACGGCGTGCCCGCATCCGGGCGTTTCGCCATTGAGCTGAACAGCAAGCACATGGTATTGAGAAGCGGTGAGGCTATGCTGAAATTCCGAAAATACTGAACTCTCGCACAGAGGAGCAATACACCATGGAAACCTACAAGGCAGACAACACGCGGCTGGCCAAGAACACACTGTTCCTCTACGTGCGCATGATATTCATCATGGCAGTCACCCTCTACACGAGCAGGGTAGTCCTGAGAGAACTTGGAGTGGAGGATTTTGGCGTTTTCAACGTGGTGGCAAGTGTGGTGGCCATGTTCGGCTTCCTCAATTCGTCGATGAGCTCCACCACGCAGAGGTTCATCTCCTTTTCACTGGGCAAAGGTGGAGACAACCTCAACAAGGTGTTTTCCACCTGCGTGCTGACTCATGCCCTTATGGCATTGATTGTGCTGGTGCTGGTGGAGTCGGTGGGCCTGTGGTTCCTTTACAACAAGATGGTCATTCCAGAGGGACGTATGGAGGCTGCCTTTTGGGTGTTTCAGTTCTCTGCCATATCAACCGTGGCCACGGTGATGAGCATTCCGTTCAATGCTGATATAATCGCCCACGAGAAAATGTCGGCTTTTGCCTATATCTCCATTGTGGAGGTGTGTCTGAAACTGCTGATTGTCTTTTTGCTTGGCATAGGGAATGTTGACAAACTCGTTCTGTACGGTTTCCTGTTGCTGTTGGTGCAGTGTGGCATTTTCTTGACCTATATGGGCTATTGCCTGAAGAATTTCAGGGAGAGCCGTTTCAGGTTTGTGTTTGAGAAAAGGCTGTTTTGTGAGGTGTTCTCGTTTGCCGGCTGGAATTTGTGGGGCTATTTGGCATCTGTCCTTTACATGCAGGGGTTGAATCTGTTGTTGAATGTGTTTTTCGGACCGGCAGTCAATGCGGCACGAGGCTTGGCAAACCAGGTTGACGGTGCAATACGACTGTTTGCATCAAATTTCCAAATGGCAATAAATCCTCAAATTGTGAAGAGTTATGCGGCAAAGGAACTTGAGACCATGCACAGCCTTATTTTCAGAAGTTCGAAAATCTCGTTGTTCCTGTTGCTTGCTTTGTCATTGCCTGTGATGATAGAGACCCATTACATTCTTCAAATATGGTTAGGAGAGGTGCCCGATTGGACCGAGTCGTTTTTGCGACTGATGCTTGTGGTTGTAATCATAGACTCTGTAGCCAACCCTTTGATGACATCTGCCGCCGCCACGGGCAGGGTAAAGGTCTATCAGTCGGTGCTTGGAGGTATTCAACTGCTCATTGTGCCGGTGGCATATGTGGTGCTGAAGATGGGAGGCAATCCAAATTCTGTATTTATTGTACATATCTGTATATGTATAATCGCTTTTGTGGTGCGTGTCATGATTGTAAGAAAGATGATTGACCTGCCTGTAGCAAAATATTTCATGGAAGTGTGCGTAAGGGGCGGGGTAGTTCTTGCGGCATCAGCAGTGTTGCCTGTGGCTTTGTTTCTTTTCCTGCCCGATACATTGTTGTGTGTAGTTGTAATAACATTGGTGTCTTCGGCCTGTGTGTCGGTCTGTTCGTATTTTATAGGTCTGACTATTAACGAGCGCAGGTTTGTTATGGAAAAGGCAAAGGGCATTATCAAAAGGTTTTGAACAATTTAAAGTTGTGTGGTTGTAATGAAGATAGGAATATTAACTCATCCTTTGGCAAGCAACTATGGAGGAATTTTGCAAAACTATGCGCTTCAAACTGTTCTGAAACAAATTGGGCAGACACCGGTAACACTGGATTATGTAAAGGATTTGCCGTGCAAAATCAAGATGTTGTCTGTTGCAAAACGGTTGCTCAGGAGGCTTAGATGTGAAAAGATTCCTCTCAGAGTATGGCCCACAGACAAGGAGTTGGACATTATAGAACAAAATGTCAGGTGTTTCACCGCAAATCACATAAATCGTACCAGACGTGTGAAGTTTTCAGAATTGGCAAAATTAAAGACGGAAAACTTTGAAGGCTTGATTGTCGGAAGCGATCAGGTGTGGCGCGGTGATTGTGGACACATAGAGAGGTATTTTTTCAGCGATTTCGTTGACATGGATATTCCCAAGATTGCTTATGCTGCTTCGATGGGCGTTGACTGGTGGTCGTTTTCAGAGCCGGATACTATCCTTTGCCGTCAGTTGGCAACAAAATTCAAAGCCGTTTCCGTACGTGAAGCGAGTGCCGTGAAACTTTGCAAGGAACACCTCAACATCAAAGCCATCCATGTTCTTGACCCAACTCTCCTGTTGGAGAAGGAAGACTATGAATCGTTACTGAACGATGCGGAGTCCGGCAAACAGCATAAGCAGATGACGGTCTATGTCTTGGACAAGTCAACATCAAAATCTGAAATTGTGCAAGCCGTAGGTGAAAGACTTCAATTGCAGCCTCACTCTGTTATGGCGGGTGCTCATTTCTACGAGGTGGGATCAAAAGGGTTGGAACGTTGTGTTTTCCCTGCGGTGGAAGACTGGCTCAAAGGTTTCAGGGATGCCGACTATATTGTTACGGATTCTTTTCACGGTATGGTATTTTCCGTGATTTTCAACAAACAATTTGTTGCTATTGCCAACAACAAGAGAGGCCGAAGCCGGTTTTCTTCATTTCTTGATATGTTGGGACAGAGTGAAAGGCTGGTTGAAAGCAAAGAACAGGCACTTGGGTTGCTTGGCAAGACGATAGATTACGACAGTGTAAATCAGATATTGAACCGGAAACGCAAGGAAAGTCTGGAGTTCCTCAGAAACAATTTGTGATGAAAATTTCTATTATCATACCCATATACAAAGTGGAGGCCTACCTGCCGGCCTGTCTGGACTCCGTCTTGTCACAAGGTCTGGAAGACTCGGATTTTGAGGTAGTCTGTGTGAACGACGGTTCGCCGGACGGTTCAGCCGACACAGTGCGCCGGTATATGGCCGAGCATGGCAACATTGTCCTTGTGGAACAGGAGAACAAAGGTGTTTCCGTGGCCCGCAACAACGGCATGGCTCATGCGAGGGGGGAGTTCGTCTTGTTTGCGGATGCAGATGACAGGTTTGCCGAGGGGGCACTCAAACGTCTGCTTGACGGCGTTGACGGTGGAGTGGACTTGACCATCTGCAATTCCATACGCAATGGCATCTACGCATTTGATTGGCACCGCTCTTTCAAGGAGAATGCAGTCTATACAAGTGAAGAAATCCTCAACGGAGGTCTTTTGTACGGTGCTGTGTGGGGGGTGTGTTTTCGCAGGGATTTCCTTGCCTGTCACAATATCAGATTCCTTCAGGACGTGAGAAATTCGGAAGACACCATATTTATCTTACACTCGCTTTACTGCACCAACAGAACCAGGTTTCTGGATTTGGACTTGTATGAGGTGAACAACAGAGACGGTAGTGCTTCACGCGCTTTTTCGAAGAAGCGAATAGACATAATGATAGAGTCCGTAAAAAAAGTTTCTGATTTCCGCAAGGGTTTGCTTGGCGGCAAGGGCAACCGCATGGTCTTGGACTACATGATGTATACCATGTTCCTTAATCTCGTGAAGGACACAACCATGACTCCCGGTTTGGGCTACCGTTACCTGCGCGGCGCGGGGGTGGGACGCTATGCCAAGTTTGACCTGTCGCCCGCATCACGGTTCCTCCGTCCGAAGATGCAGTTGCTCCGGACTTCTTTTGCCGCATTCTATGTTATCAGAAAACTATACTGTCTGATAAGGGGTGGCGTTCATTGAAGTTTTTGTTCCTTGATGTAGTTGCGGTACCGCTCAAGTTTTGAGACATACTGCAACTCCTTTTTCCTTGAGGCTTTTCTTGCCATGTAAAAGTAAACAAAGTCTGGAAGGAATGTTTTAACGTGTTCCTTGATGCAGAACAGCCCTTTTTTCCAGACGGGCATATCGTAGTTGTTGTATTGTATGGGAGTCTTCCAGTCGTAGCCGTATATGAACACCAGAAAAGCCTCGTAGTTGTCCGGAATCCAGTAGTCGTTGTCCTTGAAATGAATCAGGCGGATGTTGTCAAGGAATTCCGCAGGGCAATAGCAACCGCTGCAGTATCTGAGCCCGTCCTTGTCCGGCTGGAAGAAATATATGTCGATATATTCGCCTTTTCTCATGACGGAGACCAGTCCTCTCCGGTCATATCTGACGACATCAAACCCGTTTTCCTCCAGTTCCGGGAGAGAGTTGAAGAAAGCCTGCTTGTCTTCCGACTTTGCAATCAGGTCTATGTCTTCGTCATGCGTAATAAAGTCGTTGTCGCGTATGGCCCCGAGCAGTGTGCCATAGGCGAGGGGTGTTTTCAGTCCTCTCTTGTCCAGCACCCTCTTCAGAATGCGCAGGTTCTCTTCTGCGATGTCTTTGTCAATCCTTTTTGCCCCGAGGTACAAAGCTTTGGTTTTGATTTGCGTTTTTCCTGTGGCTGTCTTTATATATCGCATATGTTCTTGTGAAATCTTTCAGTTTCTTCTTGAATTTGTTTGGAAAGGTTCTCAGAATCCTTCGCTTGAGGGAGTTCTCCTTTTTCAGAAAAGCCATGTCGAATTTTCTGTTCGGACAGACGTAAGTCGGGACTTTCAGGGGAAAATCCAAGTCAAAAGACGCACAGGTTGTCTGCCCGAAGGAGGTGTGTGTTGCCATGGAGCCGTTTCCGATGTTGGTCACAAGGTTTAGGGCCGGATACACACACAATTGGTTTTGTGCAGCAAGAGAGAAATACCATTGCCAGTCCCATGCAGACACGTATCCTCCGTCAATGCATTTCAGCTGGTATTGCCATTTTCCTTTATTCCGTCCGTAGTATCCGCTGTTGGCTATGATGTCGTCGCTGTGGTTGTTGCGCCACTGCATGGCGAAGTCCATGTTTTCCCATGCGCGTTTCCATGTGCCCCATCCCCAACAGCTTTTGTAGCGGGAAAAGAAAAACGAAGACTCCGTTTCCTCGTATGCCGTAATCGGGTTGCTGCCCGAAACCATGCCGACACGCTGGTCATCCCTGTAGCGTGTCAGAATATCTTCCATAAAGGGAAAGAAAGAGTCTGTAACGACACAGTCGTCTTCCAGGACAATGCCGCAGTCTTCTGTCGCGAACAGCCAGTCAATGGCGGTTTTCACGCCCATTGCACAGCCTTGGTTTCTTTCTGAAAAACGCGTATGCACCTCGCAGTCCCAATCAACTAAGTCCGTTATTGCCGAACGGATTTCGGCAATGGCCGTTTTCTCTGCCTCTCCATACCCGTCCCTTGGCCCGTCTTGTGCGAGATAAAGTCTTGCAGGCTTCGCCGCCTTTATCCGTTCAAAGGATTTCAACGCTACCTCTTTCCTGTTGAAGAATATGAAGAGCACGGGTATGTTGTACATAGACTTGTCTCGTTTTGTGCGGTAATCTCGTCTGTCCGTGGCCCGGAGCGGAACCAAAGCCAAGGGCTTGCCTGAACCAACGGCTCTTGTCCCGGTCTTTCCGCATGTCATTTTCCCTGTTATCCGGTTGTATGATACAATGTTCTTCTGACTGTCCGACACCGGGTGGCTGCCGCAAAAATCCCCTTGTCCACGCATTGCCGTGAAAACAAATACAAGACCAGAGGTATAGCAAAGTTACAAAAAACAACAGAAACACATGTCAAACCGGGCTAGAATTTGAGGTAGAACAGATCTTTTTGCCAGAAGAATATGTAGGAGGCCGTATTGTCGGGACTGTTGCGCAGTGTGCCGAAGAAAAGGATTCCGAAGAGAATGGCAAGGGTGTACAGAAGGGTTTTGTTCCTCTGTCGGGCATAGTACATGGTAAATGCCGCCACAATGATAATCATGTAGATGAAATAATAGCTTGCCCTAAGGAACAGCATACTGTTTATGAAGATGTATTTCAGCACTATGCCGATGATGAACAGGTCGTATACCATATTCAGGTATTTTGACTTGAAATAGTCTTTGGTCTTGTTGCTGAAAACTATGAGGAGAATGTTTATTGTGAGACTTACCAGAAAACCGAGTCCCAGTGTCGCTTCCCCGTTCAGCTGGCTGGTATGGCCACTGTCCAGATAGACTTCATATCCTGCCAAAGCAATGAGCGCATCCATGTGCTTTATAAGGTTCTGTACGGGATTCATGGTCATCAACACGATAGCTCCAGCCAACAGTGAGAGTTGGACATATCTGTTGCGGAACCATTCCTGCTTCCAGAGAAAAACAGGGTAGAACACGACCAGCACCATTGCGGACGTGTGCATTGTGCATGAAACGGCAATGGCAAGGTAATACTGCCAAATCTTTTTCTCCGGGATAAACTTGATTGCCCAGATCCATAGGCCCATGGCCAGAATGTGCCTCAGACAGTTGGAATAAGACAGCCAATACGTCCCTATCATGAACGAAAAGACGAGGTACGGGTACAGCCTGTATTCGTCCTTGAGAGCCAGAAATGTAAAGAACAGCTGCAGAAAGGCGATAATTCCGAAATACACGGTATAGTGCGCGTGGATTGAGGCGAGGAACCCGGTCAGTAGCCCGAAACCCGGCTCAAAGTTCTGCGACACGCCCCAGTGACCGGAGGTGGTAGTGTAGGCATTGTAGTTGTGCAAGTAGCTGAAATAGTCGACTCCCACACCGTATCTTATGCCGAAGACGACAGAGTACACCAAGATGGCGTAGACCATGTATTTCCACTGTTGCTTGGCTTTGCCTACATAACTGAGGTAGAGCATGACGACAGAGAGTGTGATATATACGGCAAATGTCTGGAGCATGATGGTGTGTGCGGGATCGTTGACGGGTTGGAGGCGGTAGTGCTGTTGCCGGATAGTGCCGTCAGTCTATAAGTTTGACAAGGCGTTTGCGGAATATGTATCCCAGCATGGTCATGTTGGCGAACAGCAGTGAAAAGACCATTGCCAGTCCGGCTTTAGGATATGTCGCCCTGTTGGGGAGGTATGGTTTTTTGACTACAGAGAAGACCGGGGTGTTTTCCTGTATCTTCGACTGTATGGTGAAACGTTGTATCTCGTTGGACTCAAGCAGAGTCCTTTTTGTCTTCATATCCTGTTCGAGGTCCAGCTTCTTTGCCATGAGGTCGGCACGTTCAACGCTGACATGGTTGCACATGAAATCTATCCAGTTCTTTTTTGCCGCTTCATAATTTTTTCTGGATTCGTTGTAGACGTTCTCCGAGAACTTGTAGTCTGTACGGGCCTTGTTGGTGCGGTAGCGTATGATGGTTTCTTTCAGATGCTCTGAAATGGTGTCTGCCATCATTGTGCAGACCAGAGGGTCTTGGTCTGAAACCACAAGAGTGAGAATGCCCGTTTTGCGGTCCACCACGCAGACCGTGTTGTCTTGTATTTTTCTCAGGATCCGCTCTTCCTCTGCCGAAAGGTTAAGTACAGCCCCGCTTTCTTTTGAAGCTGTTGTTCCGCCTTTATTTGGCTTTTCCTGTCCAAACAGCCTGTTTATCCATTTTGCCGGCAGCTTCCAGAAAGGGATGCGCGTATGGTTTTTGAGGTAGTCGTAATAGGTGGTGTTTACCGAACCGTCAAGCGTGTGTATCCTGACACCAAAAAGACCTGCGGTGAAATTGTCCGATGACACCACGTTGGGGTACATGAGGGGGTAGATGGCGTCAATCTCCTTGTTGACGAAGCCGGTTTGCGTGAGCAGCCGCAACATATTTGCCACGTTGTCGTTCTGGTCGGAAGATATTTCCGGAGCGATTTCCACCCGTGCTTGATACACCTTCGGGGTGATGGCGAGGTAAACCGAGACAAGGGCAATTACCGCTACCTGCAGGATAACGAACGCTTTTCTGCGCTCCTTGATGACCCGGCAGAGAGTCTTGAGGTCAATTATGTCGTTGTTGATATCTACTGGCATGGCTTCTCGTTTTAGTCGTTACCCGTTTCCTTTCAGCAGCCCCCTGACGTGAATGAGGTCGCGCCATCCCAGCAAAAGTGCCCTTGTCTGCTGTACAAACAGATGCCGGTAAGCCGGGATTATGGCATCGGCGATATAGCCGGCAGTGAGATTGGCGGCTATTGCCACAAAAGCCGCCGCGACGGCACCGTATCTAGGCAACAACCAATAATTCAGGACTACACACACCACGCACCCCAGAAAATCGCGGAAGAACACCCAGTGCTGCGACCCTTCCACGACAAGCATCGCTCCTGCCGTGTTTGACAAAGCCGTGGCCGCGGTCTTGAACGACAGCACCTGCAGAATGGCAACGGACGGGAGATACTCTTTTCCGAAAGTGAAGAGTATTATCCAGTAGGAAACCAAAGACACTAGGGCACTGGCTATTATGCTTAGCCACAGCGAGATGTTCATGAAGAGTTGGCTTTTGGCTCTATAGATTCCGGGGGTAGTGTTCCGCAGTTTCACCAGTACGGGAGATATGGTGTTGGCCAGTGTGGCGGGTATGAAAATCATGACTTCCACAAACTTCGCCGCTACCGAGAAATACCCCACGTTGGCCTTGTTCGGCAAGAGCTGTCCGATCATCACCTGGTCTATGCGCTGGTATATTATCACTGCAGCGTTTGTGATGAGCAGGGGCAGCGACTCCTTTATCATATATTTGGCACAAGGCATGGAGAAATGCCATTCCCGCAGACTTCCCACACGGTTGCGGTAAGCCGAGACATACCCTCCGGCCAGCAACAGCCAGTCAAAGGCAAAAGCTGCCACGAACCACATCAGAGAGCAGTCAAGAAGCAGAAGAACGACCTTGATGACAATGCCCGCAAAAGTCCTGAATATTTCAGACAGGACGACATACCTGTTCTCCACGATGCTTGTAAAGTAGTTCCTTATCACGACAAACGCGTTGAACACTATGTAGGTGGAGTATATTGCAATGAGTGTGACGGTAAAGCTGTCCTCGCCGATCATAAACGCCGTCAGCACCGAGAGGCCGATGCAAAGGAGTCCCAATACAACTTTGATTCGGAAAGCAGTGCCGAGAACGGTGGTGTATGGCACGCAACCTTTGGATTCTTCCCGTACTTCTATGCTGTCGAGCCCGAAGCTGGCCAAAATCTGGAACAGGAAAACGTAGCTGAACACATAATTCATGAGCCCGTACTGCTCGGGACCGAGATACCTTGCAACTATTATCCCGAGAATGAGAGTCCCCGCCAGATTCACTGTCTTTCCGGCAACTGCCCACGCGAGGTTGCCCAACACCTTCTTCTTCGTTTCAGAAACTCCGGCTAAAAGCATAAAACAGTGTCCGATAGTGTGCGGTTAAGAGTGGTTGTCAAATACACCGGGATGTCTTGCCGCATTACTGGCGACTGCCCTTGCCTGAAATTTTGTTGAGCAGTTCCCTGCCTTTCAGTATATGAAACGATGTGCCCCCGAATACCAGAATCATGACAAGCAAAGTCATGACGGCCCTTTTTGGTCCTGCCGGTTTTACAGGCACGCTGGCGCATTTCAGTGTTGTAAAGGCCGGGGTGCGTTCCTGTACCTTGGCCTTTGCCGATTCGAGTTGCTGCTGTATGGCGGTATAGACGTTGAATTTCATTCTCATGTCGTTCTCCAGCTCATCGCGCTGCGAGATATAGCTTTGCATGATCACTCCCTTATGGCTGTCGGCGTATGCAGTATAGGCAGCGATGGCTTTGTCGTATTCGCGCCTTGCTTCTTTCATCAGTTTGGAGTAGTAGTCCATATCGTTCCGGGCCTTGCTCGTCCGGTAGCGTGTGATGAATAGCTGCAGGTGTTCCCTTACGGAGTCGGCCATTGACGCGCAGACCAGCGGGTCTTGGTCTGTGACGTTGAGCGTGATGATGGAACTCACCTGATCAACGTCGCAGGAAATTTTCCTGTCAATGATTTCGGCTATCATGTACTGCTTCTCGGTGAGTCTGAAAGGGGAAACGCCCTTAGCCTTGAACTTGTCTCTCTTGTCCGTCCGGAAAAAGTTCTTCAGCGTTCTTGTTGCCGCCCTTATTGTCCAGGACCACCATGGCGCATCCTGATACTTTTCCAGATACGTGTAGTAATCGGTACTTGTTTTCCCGTCTTGGGTGGCGACCTTGACACCAAACAGACTTACCAGAAATTCCTTTGAGCTGACCAGATCCGGATACAGGCTGGGAGATATGGCATCGCTGCCCATGCTGCTGCCGAGATTTATGCCGAGCGATGATGCTATGGACGTGAATGAACCGAACGATGTTCCGCTGTCATATTCCGGAGCAAGGGTCACCTCGCATTTGTAGTAGCGTGGTACGCACAGCATAAGCAGCCCGAAGACAAAACCTGCGACGAGACAGTTTCGCACGAGGAGCTTCTTGTGTCTTGATAATATTCTCACGGCACCGATGATACCCATGTCAGAAGAGCGTTTTTCCATGTCGGTCGGTTTGGCTTTGGTCTTACTTTACAATATTGAGAATGGAGAGCACTACGGCCGCAAGCGATGCAGTCCCGGTCCCGAGGCTGACAATCTCGGCGGCTTTCAGCTTCTCGGTCTGCTCTTTCGTGGGCACAATGATCTCGCAGCCTGGCTGTACGGTATTGCGCGAGCCTTTGTCGGCTTTGGCAATCGAGCCGTTGGCGTAGGCGATATACACGCCGCGCTTCTTGGCCTTGTCAGCATATCCTCCCGCATGTTTGATGTAATATTTGAGTTTCTCGCCTTTCTTGTAGTTCATGCTGACTGGAAAAGCCACCTCACCGCGGATCTTCACGATGTTGGAGTATTGTGGAACGGAGAGGAGATCACCTGTTTGCAGCACGATGTCCTGCGGGCCTCCGGGATTTGCAATGGCTTCTTTCAGGTCAATGGCCATCGTGTATGAGTCGCCAAGTCCCATCTTGAGGGCAAGTAAGGAGTCCGCTTTGTTGAAATCCATGTCTTTGTCCTTGTCCTTGCCATTGTCATTGTCCAGCTCCTCTTCGTAGAGTTTTGCCTGTGCCGTTCTCAGCGCGTTGTTGCGTTGCACCTTTTCGTCGTCTGTGAGCTGCCGGGTCATGCGTGCCCCGTTGACATACGCCAGCGAGGTGAATCCGCCGCAATCTCTGACGAGGTCGCTGAGACGGTAGTCTTTTTTCGTGATGGCATATGCTCCGATAAAGTTCACGCAGCCCCTGACGTTGACGTACTGCTGCGTGTCATAACTCGGGCTTTTCCGTATTACGACTTCGTCATATGGTTTCAGGAAAAATGTGGTGTCGCCCACAATGCGGAAATTCTCGTCAAGGGAAAACGAGAAATGCTCGGCGATCTTTTTCGTATCGTTCTTTGCGGTTTTGTTTATGATTCTCCTGTACACGTCGACCTGGGCAAGACTGCCTGCGTCGGTCAGTCCGCCTGCCAGCAGTATCGCGTCCTGCAGTGAGGTGTTTTCCGCATAAGGATATTCCCCGGGATAGAGGATTTCTCCTTTCAAATTGAGCTTCCATTCCCCTCTCATCTCGTTCTTGCTCGCCACGAACAGCACATCATTTTTCTTCAGCGGAACGTCTGCGCTTGTGCCATCGAGGATTCCCTTGATGTCAACGCTGACCATCTCGAGTGACAGGTCGTCTTTTTGGCGGTGCATTATGGCACGCGTTGTATATGCATCTTCACGCAGTCCATCGGCAGCCTCCACCAGTTCCTTCACGCTCTGGATCTTGCTGCTCAGCTGGAACTGGCTCGGGCGCATCACGGCTCCGCGCACTTCCACCATATTGTTGTACCGTGCCACAATCGCGTCAACCATAACCTCATCGCCGTCGGCCACAGAGAAGCCGCCCGCCTCAAACTCGTCAACGGTGTATATGCTATACTCCGTTCCCGACTTGCGGGTGAGCTTGACATTCTTGGTATAGGCTTCGTTTGCATATCCTCCCGCCAAATCAATTAGCCTCTTTACGCTCTCGCCCTTGCGCATCTCGTAGTACATGGGCCTCTTTACCTGTCCGTCAACTTTTACGAGACAGTCATAAGTCCCGACCAGTATGAGGTCTTTGTCCTGCAGGCGCACGTCGCTCCCGCCGTTACCGTTGACGAGGTAGTCATAGACATCAACGGTGGTGAGAACTTTGTTGTTGCGGTATACCTTGATGTTGCGCAGCGTTCCCTTTTCACTGATGCCGCCGGCGGCATATAGCGCATTGAATGTGGTGCTGAGACCGCTCAGGGAGTAGGAGCCGGGCATGACCACTTCGCCCACCACCTGCACTTGCACAGTGCGTATGTTGCCCAGCGACAGGTTGAAACGGCAGTCGCCGTAGTACTGCCCCAGTTTCTTCTTTACTGCGCTTTTTGCACTCTCCACCGAAAGCCCGGCAAGCTTTATGGGACCGACTTCGTCAATTATTATCACCCCGTCTGGAGAAATCGTGGTGTCAAATGTCTTCTGGCTCGCCCCCCAGACATCGACAATCACTTGATCTCCTGCCCCGAGGACATAGTCTGCCGGTGTGGCCATGTTGGTGCTTGGCTCGAAGGTCAGGTTCTGCTGGTTGAATATGTCGTGTCCGAAAATCTTCTTTTGCGGGGCGTTCTCCTGCGAAACCATTTCAAGTGAGTCAAGGGCAGTATACTGCTGCAGGCTGACGTTGTTCACTGTTTCCAATTCCGGAAGTTCGGGCTTGACGGTTTCCTGGTGCTTTTCTATCTCGTGCTGGCGGTCGACTTTCTTTGTCGTGGCCACGGGATTTCTCTGTGCCTCAAGAAGTTTGCGTGCCCGGCTGAGCTGGTCGGTGGTCACCCCTTTCTTGAACAGGTCGGTCATGATTTTTGTCTGGCTGGTGCCGTTGGTTATTTCCGACGCAATGTAGCTTGCCACTTGCTCGTCCGTCATCAGAGTCTGGCTTCTGGCGGCGGTGAAGCACACCGCAAGCACAGCTACAAGGGCAAAGAGTCTTCTTGTCATGTTTTCTGTGTTGTTTTTATCGGTTATATAACGCAGCGAAAGGCCTGTTTATTGCCTTTCCGGTGCCGTCTTTCTGATCTGTGCAAAGTTAGTGCTTTTTTGGGAAACGGTGTGGCTTCTTCCGTTTTTGTTGGCGGGCCTGTGCCGCGAGTGTCCGGGTGCTGTTTCTCAGTGTCGGAATTCCAGTTCGAGCATTGTGGGCAGGTGGTCGCTGAATCCACCCTTGTAGAGCGGTCCCTGAAAAGTGCGCCACGGCTTGAAGTTGCCGTATGTCTTGTCTGGTTCGAGGAGAAACCTGTGGCAGATTATACTGAACGGTGACTGTGTGGTGTGCAGACGGTTTGACGGATGCAGCAATCGCCCGTTCACAACAAACTGGTCCAGCATCTCCCAATCACCGCGATACCTGTAAGTCGCTCTGACCCCGTTCCCCGATTTCGGCTTGACGGACAGGTTGTACAGCCGATGCGGCGCAATGTCTTCTGCTTCTGGCGGTGCATCGGGGTCGTAGGCAATGGTCCCGAGGCTGTTGCGGAGAATTCTGTTGTCTGGCGTGTCGTTGAAATCGCCGGTGATTATTATGTTGGCGGTGGGGCGGGCTGCACAGATGGAGTCGGTGTATGCCCTCAGGCTTGCCAGTATGGCACTGCGCAGTTTCTGCGCTTTTTCCCCTCCGAGCCTGCTCGGGGCGTGGTGGACAAGAATGTCAACGGTGTCGCCGGATTTCACGATGCCCTTTACGTGTAGCAGGTCGCGGGTGTGCAGGTCTGGCCGTTGCAGTCTCCGTCCCCAGTCTACGGTGTTTGCTGACAGCGGTCTGAACCCTCCCTCCTGATAGAGCAGTGCGACATCAAGACCTCTTGGGTCTGAACTGTGCGTGACAATGTACTTGTAGTGCAGCGACCGTAGTCGCGTGCGCTGTGTAAGGTCTCTCACCACGGTGTCGTTTTCCACTTCCACAAGGGCTATGGCATCGGGTGGCGCCACTGGCGAGATGCTTACAATCTCCTTGCCCAGCATCTGCAATTTCCTGCGGTATCTCTGCGGTGTCCACTTCCGGTCAGACTGCGGCAGGAACTCCTTGTCTTGGAAACCCTCGTCGTGCAGGGTGTCGAAGAGGTTCTCGCAGTTGAGCTCCGCTATGCGGAATCTGCCGGCAGCCTCTTGTGCCGATATCGCGCAAAAGTGCAGCAAACAGATGCCGGTGGCGAGCAAAACGTATTTGTACATGTCTGTGTAGCGGTAAAACGGCTAATTCCGTGCAAATGTATAATTTTTTGCGTTTGAAAGGTTTGCGGTTCGGGCAAAAAGCACTATTTTTGTCACAGTTAAAACATACATAAAAGACAATTTACTATGATTGACGTGAAGCAATGCCTTGCAGAGCAAGAGGAGAAAATGGAAATGTCGGCGATGCACCTTGAGGAGACCCTCTCGCAGGTACGTGCCGGCAAGGCCAACATACATATTCTGGACGATATACGGGTTAATTCCTACGGCAGCATGGTACCCCTTAACAATGTGGCAGCTCTGACCACTCCTGACT
>CAVHBF010000039.1:0-16129 GCA_963634195.1 Bacteroides thetaiotaomicron
GCGCTTGCTCTTGGGATAGTAGAAGAACTGCACAACCACCCACACCATGACAATGTTGAGCGTGAAGCGGCACAGCATCTCGGCAAGGGCCGGAGCGTCAATCCATTCTATGTTCAGCAAAAAACTTGTTGCAAGCTGCATTGTGTTGATCATGTCTAACATATATGTTTGTTTTTTATTCCTTGGCTTCCGCTTCGGCGGTTTCCGTCCCGGCACAGGCCACCGGGCGTTTCATGTTGATTTTTGCCAGCTCTCTCATTTTGGGCTTCAGCATATTGGCTTTCAGTCCCGGATTTGTCATGCACGAGCCTATGACGTACTTGCTGTATCCGTGAGGTTTGATCCTGAGTCTGAGCAGAATGTCCTTTATGGGCGAAAAGACCCTGCCGTCGCGCTTCAGCTCTATTATCACCAACTGGTCAGACGAGGCTTTCTGCCCTGTGTCGAAATTTTTGTATTCCACGTCAAAGTCTATCGTGAGCCTCTCTGTCTTGCCCCTGTTGACAAGGGTTATGCGCTTGAAGTAGTTCTGCAGACATGGGTGGAACAGGCTGAGGCTGCTCTGCGTCTGTCTTGACACGAACTCTTCTCCGCCGTTGCCGAACACCTCTTGCTGCGATACGACCTCTATTCGCTTTTTCCTCGTCTTGCCGTGGTTGTCCTTTTTCTTGACCTCAAGAAAGGTCAGCCCGTCGGAGTCTTCATAGGTGCGCACCCTCACCTTGGTGCGCGGGCGGCGCCCCTGTTCGTGCATACGGAAGAAAGCATAGTCACTGGAGTCCCAGTAGGTGGTGCGGTAGTGGGCTATCCTCGTATGCTGTATCTCCTGCACGTAATAATCATCCCTTGCAAGAGCCAGAACCTGCAGGAGCTGGGCCTTGTTGGCAAGAAATTTCGTATCGGTGCGTTTCATCAGCCTGATACCCGACATCTCGTCAAGCGAAATGGGCGGCATCTCCTGCAGGAGGGATTTTATTTTGGTGTCAGTGGAGCAAATAGCGACAGCGTTTTCTGTAGTTCGTGATGTCATCCCCGGCAGCGGGCTGCCGCAGCGGGGATTCTCCGGACGCAAAGATATGCAAAAAAAAACAATCTCGGCGTTCACCCGGCCGAATATAATCAAAAACAGGACCTTTTGGTGTATTTGCACACCCAAAGATCCTGCTTTCCCGTGCTGCGCCTTGTTGTCAAGCCACAGCCGATAAACCGGAAATCTCAATCCTCGTTCTTGGTAGGAGAAATTCTCTTCTCCTTGATACGCGCTTTCTTGCCGGTCAGTTTGCGGAGGTAATAGAGTTTCGCGCGGCGCACCTTGCCCACCTTGTTGACGGTGATGCTGTCAATTGCCGGCGAGTTGATGGGGAAAATACGCTCCACACCGACCGTGCCGCTCATCTTGCGCACAGTGAAACGCTTCAGACCGCCGTGGCCGCATATTTTAATCACCACGCCGCGGAAGAGCTGGACTCTCTCCTTGTTTCCTTCCACAATCTTGTAAGCAACCGTGACCGTGTCACCCGCCTTGAACTTGGGGGCTTCAACACCTGTCTTGAACGCCTCTTCGGCTACTTTAATCAAATCTTCCATTATTTTGTCATATTGGAAAGTTTCACATACTCCGCGCAACATAACAGGCAACTCTTCTTCCTGCCAGCGATTGCGCGAAAACAGGTGCAAAGGAACGGCTTTTTTCCGACATGACAAAGTTTTTCGTCCACTTCTTGTCCAAACTCAAGAAAAACGGGGCGGGGTGCGACAAAAACAGGATGACGCGCCGTGCATGACAAAGCTGTATCACTGGCCCTCTAAGGACACCGAGACCCCCTCGTAACTTTCAAGGCCCTCAATGAAGTCCATGGTGGGCCGCACACCGTTTTTGAATTGCAGCTCCACGGGAGTTCTCGTCTTTGGTTCCGTCACTGCAAGTATGACAGCGGTGTCGCCGGGGTGGCTGTTGACCTGGTCGGTAAGCAGTTTGTTGAATACCGGGCAGAACATATCGGCGGAAAGCTTTATCCTCATTCTCTTCAGCAGGCTGTCCGCCGCATCGGCCAGATAGCTTACCGACTCTATGCGCATGTTCACGCGCGAGGGATTCCACCGTGGCGTCTCGAGGCTCACCTTGACGTAAACGGCACAGCCCACCACAAACTTGTTCCTGAAATCACTCCACTGGTCAAAGACGAGCAACTCGCCCTCGCCGTCGAAATCCTCGATCTTCACTTTGCCGAAAAGTGTGTTGCGCTTGGTGTAACGCTCCACCACGCCCGTGACTATGCCGCCGAAAGTCCACTGGTTGCCGCGCTTGAACAGGGCGGGGATGTTGTCGGTGGTCATTTCCTGGCATCTGGCCGAGGCACACCGTTTGAGAACCACCTTGTAGTCGTCAAGCGGGTGGGCGGAGAGATAGATGCCTATAAGGCTCTTTTCCCTGTTGAGCAGTTCAAGATTGGTCTCCGTGCCATGACAGGGGGCAGGCTCGGGCTTGCTTATTGAGGCTGCCTCATCGTCACCGAAGAGCGAGCCCATGACGTTCATCTTGTCGTTCTGCACCGTGTTGCCGTATTTCATCAGCAGATCAAGGAACACGTCGCCCTTGGCATCAGCGGCGGCATACTGTTCCCGGCGCAGGCCGAAACTGTCGAATGCACCGCTGTATACCAGCGATTCAAAACAGCGGCGATTGACACACGAATAGTTGATGCGCTCGGCAAAATCGTAGATGTCCCTGTAGGGGCCGTTTTTCTCGCGCTCCTCTATTATGGCGTTGGCTGGCCCCTCGCCCATGCCCTTCACCGCGGCAAGGCCGAAGCGTATCTCGCCTTTCCTGTTCACGCCGAATTCGGCAAAACTCTCGTTGACGTCAGGTCCCAGCGTGGTAATGTTCATCGTGCGGCACTCGTCCATGAGCTTGGTAATCTCCTTGATGTCGTCCTTGCGGCGTGTCATGATGGCCGCCATGAACTCGGCAGGATAGTTGGCCTTGAGATATGCCGTCTGGTATGCCACCCACGAGTAGCAGGCAGCATGCGACTTGTTGAATGCGTAGGACGCGAATTTCTCCCAGTCGCCCCATATCTTTTCCAGCACGGCAGGATCATAGCCGTTCTTTTTTCCGCCCTCGATGAATTTGGGCTTCATCTCGTCAACGATGTTCTTCTGCTTCTTGCCCATGGCCTTGCGCAGCTTGTCGCTCTCGCCGCGCGTGAAATCGGCCAGCAGTCGGCTCAGAAGCATCACCTGTTCCTGGTATACTGTGATACCGTAGGTCTCCTTGAGGTATTTCTCCATCACCGGGATGTCGTAGGTTATTTCCTCGCTCCCGTTCTTGCGCGCAATGAACGACGGAATGTAGTCCATCGGTCCCGGACGGTACAGGGCGTTCATGGCGATGAGGTCCTCAAACACCGTGGGGTGAAGCTTGCGCAGGTGGGCTCTCATTCCCGGCGACTCGAACTGGAATGTGCCCACTGTGCGCCCCTCCTGATAAAGTCTGTAAGTGGCAGGGTCGTCAATTGGTATGTTGTCAAGGTCTATGTCTATGCCCCGTGTGCGCTTGATGATCTTGACGGCTTCTTTCTGCTCCGACAGGGTCTTAAGCCCGAGGAAGTCCATCTTTATCAGACCGGTGGACTCGATCACATGACCGTCATACTGCGTCACTGCCGTCTTCACTCCGGGAAAGTCGGGGTCTTCGGCCGTGGATACCGGCACATGGTCGGATATCGGGTCACGGCAGATGATGAACCCGCAGGCGTGTATGCCCGTCCCGCGAACCGTGCCCTCGAGTTTGCGTGCATATTTTATGGTGGCGGTCATGCGCGGGTCATCGCTGCGCTCTGCTTCCTGAAGTTCCTTGACGCACTTTATGGCATTGTCAAGGTTCATCTTGACATCCTTGCCGTTGATACTCAGACGGTCGGGTATGGCCTTGCAGAGGGCGTTGGCCTCGTCGAGCGGAAGCTTCTCCACCCTTGCCACGTCCTTGATGGAGTTCTTGGTGGCCATGGTGGCATACGTGATGATATGGGCACAGTTTTCGTGCCCGTATTTGTCCATCACCCAGCGGAGGACCTTGCCGCGCCCGTCATCGTCAAAGTCGGTGTCTATATCGGGCAAGGACACTCGGTCGGGGTTGAGGAAACGCTCGAAAAGGAGGTCGTACTTGAGGGGGTCTATTCTGGTAATGCCCAGACAGTAGGCCACCACGCTGCCTGCAGCAGAGCCTCGACCGGGCCCCACCCACACGCCGAGCTCCTTGCGTGCGGAGTTGATGAAATCCTGCACAATGAGGAAGTAGCCGGGAAAGCCCATGGTCTTCATCACGTGCAGTTCGAAACGGATGCGGTCGTCCACCTCACGGCTCAGGGAATCTCCATAGAGCCGCGCTGCACCGTCGTAGGTCAGCTTGCGCAGGTAGTCCGCCTCCAGCTTGATACGGTACAGCTTGTCGTAGCCGCCGAGTTTCCTGATTTTCTCCTCGGCCTCGGCAGTCGGCAGCGGGTTCTGTCCGTTTTCGTCCGCCGTGAACTCGCGCAACAGGTCTTCTTCGGAGAATTTCCGACGCCATTCCTCCTCGTTGCCGAAGTCCTCCGGAATGGGGAAGAAAGGCATGATTGGGTCGGAGTTGATGTCGTAGGTCTCGACTTTGTCCAGAATCTCGCAGGTGTTTGCCAGTGCTTCCGGCACATCGCTGAAGACCTCGTTCATCTCCGCCCGCGTCTTGAACCACTCCTGTTTGCTGTAGAGCATACGGCTGGGGTCGTCAAGGTCTTTGCCCGTAGACAGGCACAGCAGGTGGTCATGGGCTTCGGCGTCGTCTTCGTCGACAAAATGGCAGTCATTGGTACACACCAGCTTGATGCCGTATTCCCTCGCAAGTTCCATTATGACGGCATTGGCTTTCTGCTGCATCGGAAAGGTCTCGCGGTTTGCCCTCTGCGAAGGGTTTTTCACTTCGTGGCACTGTAGCTCAAGGTAATAGTCCTCACCCCACAGCGACTTGTGCCATTCAATGGCTTCGCGCGCACCGGCAATGTCGCCGTCCAGTATCTTCCTCGGCACGTTGCCGGCTATGCAGGCGGAGCAGACAATAAGCCCCTCGTGGTATTTTTCCAAGTCCTCGCGGTCGGTACGGGGACGCCCGTAGAACCCGTCGACCCATGCGCGCGAAACGAGCTTGACGAGATTGCGGTAGCCCCGCTCGTTTTTGGCCAGCACCACCAGATGGTATCCCCCGCGATCTCCTCTGGTGTGGTCCATGTCCTTCTTGCCGCGCCGCGCCACATACATCTCACACCCGAACACTGGCTTGAACGGGGGCAGGCCCTCCTTCTTGCGGTTGCCGTTGACTTTCTTGCAGTAGTCAAACAATTCCTTGACCCCGAACATGTTGCCGTGATCAGTAATGGCAACTCCGCGCATTCCGTCACCGATGGCTTTGTCCACTATCTTGCGGACGGGCGACATTCCGTCAAGGATTGAGTAATACGTATGGACATGAAGGTGTACAAAGTCTTCCATCTGCTTCTCCTTAATTACCAATGAAACAACAGCCGGGGATTGTGAAAGACACCCCCGGACAACACGGGGCAAGGCCTCCGCTCCTTTGGGCAAAGTTAAGACAATTCACATAACATTCAAAATTTTTCGGCGACTAAAAGACGAACTTTTTCCGCGTACAAGACGGGACTGTCTCCGGTCGTGGGAGCACAACTGCACTCAAGCGGAAAACCCGCAGGAAAACTGCACACTGTTTTGCATTTTGTCACAAACGCACGCCTTCCGCCAACCGTTTGGCAAAGCCTGCGCGGCATTTCCTCACTTTTGGCTCTTTACTCTGCCGTTATTCAAAAAAAAAAGGCAATTTTGCATCTCGCTATGACAGACATGATTGCATTACTGCTCATAATTCTCAAAGGACTGTTCATCGGTGTGATATGTTCTGCGCCATGCGGTCCCGTGGGTGTTCTGTGCATTCAGCGCGTCCTCAACAAGGGTTTCAAGTATGGGATACTGACAGGCATCGGAGCCACGCTGAGCGACATCGTCTATGCTCTCATTTCGGGACTCGGCATGAGTTTCGTGACCGATTTCGTCAAGGACGAGAACAACAAGCTCATAATGCAGCTGCTGGGTAGTGCCATGCTCCTTGCCTTCGGTATATACATGTTCCTCTCTCACCACAAGAGGCACAACATCACGGTGTCCAAAGAGCGCGGACTCCTCAAGAACTTCTTCACTGCCTTTCTGCTGACTTTCTCCAACCCCCTCATAATACTGCTCTTTCTGGTGCTGTTCGCGCGTTTCGACTTCATAACGCCCGACTATCCCGTCAACATGGCCATAGGCTACCTGTCCATCATTTTCGGGGCCATGCTCTGGTGGCTGGGGCTTTCTTTCGTAATCAACAAAATCCGCAACACTTTCAGCGACAAGTATATCAGAACCATGAACAAGGGCATTGGCATCCTTGTCATCTCCGCAGCCGTTGCGGGCTTTGTGTTTACCATTACCGGACTGCACTGGTATTAGGGCATACTCGGCTTTGCCGGACTGCCCCACCCCTGCGCACCACCAAACGAACACCATGCTTGTTGCCCAGAAACTAAGAAACGAGAATATTGTCCAGTACCTGCTTTACATGTGGCAGATTGAGGATATGCTGCGGGCGTTCGGCCTCGACACGGATCTCGTGGAAAAAAACTACCTCGCGCGCTTCACGCAGTGGAACAGGAGTCAGAAAGCCGATGCCCTGGCATGGTATCGGGACATTGCCGACATGATGCGCAGCGAGGGGGTCACGAAGAGGGGGCATCTGCAGATTTGCAAAAACGTCATAGCCAACCTCGCGGAACTGCACCGCGACCTCATGGCCTCACACAATTTCCAGTATTACCACATGGCCTACAGTCACGCGCTGCCGCTTGTGGTCGAACTGCGTTCACGCCAGCCGCACGCCGACAAGACAAACGAGATAGAAAGCTGCTTTGAACTCATCTACGGAGTGACGCTGCTCAAGATGAAGAATCGTCCCGTGAGCCAGGACACACAGCAGGCATTGCAGACGATTTCCGCCTTTGTCGGAATGCTGGGCGAATACTACCACAAGAATCTCAAAGAGCCTCTGGAACTGTAAACAATGCAACAGCACGCAAAAAAAATTCTCGTGACCGGAGCCAACGGTCAACTTGGAAACGAACTGCGCTCCATCGCCGGCGAATGGCGGCAACTTGATTTCGTGTTCACGGACATCGGCGAGCTTGACATTACCGATGAAAAGGAGATCCGCACCGTCATCGGTGCCAACGACATAGGACTTGTGGTGAACTGTGCGGCATTCACTGCTGTGGACAAGGCGGAAAGCGAGATCGGCAAGGCCCGGATGCTCAACGCCGAAGCCCCCGGAATGCTTGCCCGTGCCATCAGCGAGAGGGGCGGGGAAATGATACACGTCTCCACCGACTACGTGTTCAGCGGCGAACGGTGGAAGCCTTATACCGAAGACTGCCCTACCAGACCGCAGTCTGTCTACGGCAGCACCAAGCTCGAGGGAGAGCTCCGGGTGGCGGAAGCCTGCGGCAGGAGTGTCATAATACGTACGGCCTGGCTGTATTCGCCCTACGGCAACAACTTCGTGAAGACCATGCTGCGGCTGGGCAGGGAAAAAGAGCAGCTCCACGTGGTGTTTGACCAGATCGGCACGCCGACCTATGCCCGCGACCTCGCAAGGGCCATTGCCGCAATAGCCTCCTCGGACAAAAAAGTCTACGGCACTTTCCATTTCAGCAACGAGGGCGTAACCTCATGGTACGATTTCGCCAAAGCCATACACAGTGCCGCAGGCATAAGCACCTGCCGGGTAGACCCCATACGCACCGAAGACTATCCCACGCCCGCACGGCGACCGGCGTACTCGGTACTCGACAAAGCCAAGATAAAGCAGGCCTACAACATAAGCATTCCGCATTGGGAGGAGTCCCTGAAGGAGTGCCTCGCGCGGATGGCAGGCCAGAACAACCGGTAAGCCCTTCACCAAAACACTTTTGCCAACAATGAACAACGAGATAACACGCCGGCGCACGTTCGCCATCATATCACACCCCGATGCGGGCAAGACCACCCTCACGGAGAAACTGCTCCTGTTCGGTGGACAGATACAGGTGGCCGGAGCCGTGAAAAACAACAAGATAAGGAAAACCGCCACGTCTGACTGGATGGAGATTGAGAAACAGCGCGGCATCTCTGTCACGACCAGCGTGATGGAATTTGACTACCGCGACTACAAAATCAACATCCTCGACACCCCTGGCCACCAGGACTTTGCCGAAGACACTTTCCGCACCCTTACGGCCGTGGACAGCGTGATTATAGTGGTTGACGGGGCCAAAGGCGTCGAGGCGCAGACGCGCAAGCTGATGGCCGTGTGCCGAATGCGCAAAACCCCTGTCATCATTTTCATCAACAAAATGGACCGGGAGGGACAAGACCCCTTTGACCTCCTTGACGAACTTGAAAAGGAACTGCAGATTTCCGTGCGTCCGCTCAGCTGGCCTATCAACCAGGGAGCGAAGTTCAAGGGGGTATACAACATCTATGAGCACAATCTCAATCTGTATACTCCCGACAAGCAGAAGGTCACGGAGCGCGTTGAGGTGGACATCAGCACCCGACAGCTCGAGGAACACGTCGGTGACAAGGATGCGGCTAAACTGCGCGAAGACCTTGAACTTGTCGGCGGAGTCTATCCCGAATTCAACGAACAGGACTACCTCCGTGCCGACGCGGCCCCGGTGTTCTTCGGGTCGGCTCTCAACAACTTCGGCGTGCAGGAGCTCCTTGACTGTTTCGTCAAGATTGCCCCCTGCCCGAGACCCACGCCCGCCGTGGAACGCACTGTGGAACCCGACGAGAAGAAGTTTACGGGATTTGTCTTCAAGATAACGGCCAACATCGATTCCAACCACCGTTCGTGCATTGCTTTCTGCAAAGTGTGCAGCGGCAGATTCGTGCGCAACGCCCCCTACCTGCACGTGAGGAGCGGCAAGACCATACGCTTCTCCTCGCCCACGCAGTTTATGGCACAGCGCAAGAGCACCATCGACGAGGCGTGGCCGGGCGACATTGTGGGCCTGCCCGACAACCAGACGTTCAAGATAGGCGATACCATCACCGACGGGGAGATGCTGCACTTCAGGGGATTGCCCAGTTTCTCACCCGAGCTGTTCAAGTACATAGAGAATGCCGATCCCATGAAGGCCAAGCAGCTCAACAAGGGCATCGAGCAGCTCATGGACGAGGGCGTGGCACAGCTGTTCGTCAACCAGTTCAACGGGCGCAAGATAATAGGCACCGTAGGACAGCTGCAGTTTGAGGTGATACAGTACCGCCTTGAGAACGAATACAACGCCAAATGCCGCTGGGAACCGGTCAGCCTCTACAAGGCATGCTGGATAGAAAGCGGCAACGAGGCGGAGCTTGAGAACTTCAAACGCCGCAAATACCAGTACATGGCGAAAGACCGCGACGGGCGCGATGTCTTTCTGGCTGACAGCGGCTATGTGCTGCAGATGGCACAGCAGGATTTCAAGAACATAAAGTTCCATTTCACCAATGAGTACTAAAAGACCGCGCATCTTCCCGTTTGACAAGGACGACATGGAGCGGGCTGTCAGGACTCTCCGCGAGGGCGGGGTCATACTTTACCCCACCGACACCATCTGGGGCATAGGGTGCGATGCCGCCAACCCCGATGCGGTCAGCAGGGTCTACGGGATAAAGAAGCGGCAGGACTCAAAGGCCATGATAGTACTGGCTGACAGCGAAGCCATGATAGCGAATCACGTGATACAGGTCCCTGAGGTGGCGTGGGATGTCATCGCGCTTGCCACGAAACCGACCACGGTGATCTTCGACAAAGGGCGCAACCTTGCCGGCAACCTGACGGCGGCAGACGGCAGCATAGCCTTCAGACTTACACGCGAGGAGTTCTCAAGCCAACTGTGCTTCCACCTCCGCAGGCCTGTCGTGTCGACTTCCGCCAACATCAGCGGGCAACCGTCGCCCAAGTCGTTCGGCGACATTCCCGGAGAGATTGTCAGGGCTGTTGACTATGTGGTACGCTACAGGCAGGATGACCGCACGCAGGCAAGTCCCTCGTCAATCATAAGGATTGGCAACGGGGGCGAAGTCAAAATCATACGATAGCACCAAAACGGCATGGCACACACTGCGACAGACACGTTTCTGAAGACGGCAGCCCACGGCACCGTCGTCTGGATAGCCGCAAGGTTCAGCAGGAAGCAACTGGTTATCCTCCTGAGTTTTCTGGTCGGCGTGTTCACCGCCCTTGCCGCCATGCTGCTCAAGTGGCTTATAGAACTGATGCAGGATTTTGTCACGCACGGCCCCGACATAACGCACATCAACTGGTTCTACCTCATCTCGCCGCCGCTCGGCGTGTTGCTCTGCGCCCTGTTTATCAAATATGTTGTGAGGGATGACATCGGCCATGGCGTGACGAAGATTCTCTTTGCCATCTCGCGACGCAAGGGCAAAATACGCAACCACAACTGCTGGACAAGCATTCTGGCCAGCAGTATCACCATCGGTTTCGGCGGTTCGGTGGGTGCCGAGTCGCCGATAGTGCTCACGGGGTCTGCCATAGGCTCCATACTGGGCAAGACGTTCCACTTGAGCCAGAAAACGCTTATCCTGCTCATAGGATGCGGCGCAGCCGGTGCCATATCGGGCATTTTCAAGGCTCCGTTCGCCGGGCTGCTCTTCACGCTTGAAGTACTCATGCTGGATCTCACCATGGCTCACCTCGTGCCGCTGATTGTGTCGTGCGTCACCGCCTCCATTCTGACTTTCGCCCTCAATGGCTTCGACCCGATGTTCACCCTCAATGCCAACGAGCCGTTCCGTATTGCCTACGTGCTGCCGGTCATCCTGCTTGGAGTGGGATGCGGCCTGATGTCCCTCTACTTCACCAAGGTGATGAATGCCATCGAGACGCTGTTCCGCAGGTCCGGTAACATGATTGTCAAATGGGCATGCGGAGGCGCAGTGCTCAGTGTGCTGGTCTTCTTCTTCCCCGCGCTCTACGGCGAGGGCTACGACACTATCCACACTCTGCTCAACGGCAACGTCTGCGACATTCTCAACAACTCGCCGTTCTACGGCACTCACCACCTGCTTGCCATTCTGGGGTGCATCATGTTCCTCAAGGTTGTGGCAACCACTGTCACCACCAGTGCGGGGGGCTGTGGCGGTCTGTTCGCCCCTTCTCTGTTTCTGGGGTGTCTGACAGGATTTGTCTTTGCGGCGCTGTGGAACATGGGCATGGCCTCGCCTGTGCCGTCCACGGTATGCTGTCTGCTGGGCATGGCCGCCGTGATGGCTGCCGTGATGCACGCCCCGCTCACGAGCATCTTCCTCATTGCCGAAATAACGGGCGGCTACGCTCTGCTGGTGCCTCTCATGCTGGTCAGCGTGACATCATACATAACGATAAGGATATTCGAGCCCCACAGCATCTACTCCATGCGACTGGCCAAGAAAGGGCAACTTGTGACTCACCACAAGGATCAGGCCGTGCTCACGCTCATGAACCTTGACTCTGTCATTGACCGGCAGTGTACCAAGGTGCCGCCTACCATGCCTTTGGGCGGGCTGGTCATGATCTTCGCCAAGGAAAAGGAGGATGTGTTCCCCGTTGTTGACGGCGGAAACAACCTGCACGGTCTCATCAGTTTCAAGGACATACGCAAAGTTGTCTTCCGGCAGGAACTCTACAACGTGTTCACGGCCGACCAGCTCATGCTTCCGGCCCCCGACATCCTGCCCATCGGCTCGTCCATGACCTACGTAATGGACTGTTTCGCCAAATCCGGTGCCGATGTGCTGCCGGTGGTGGACGATGACAACCACTTCGTGGGTCTCATACACAAGACCAACCTCTTCGAGACTTACAGGCAGACACTCGTTGACTTCTCCGAGGAATAGGACTTCCAATTCTATACGCTTATGGACAAGAAAGACTTACGCATAATATACATGGGCACCCCGGAATTTGCCGTCGGGGCTCTCCGCCGGCTTGCTGAGGGCGGCTACAACATAGTTGCCGTAGTCACCATGCCCGACAAGCCGGTCGGACGTCACCAGAGCCGCCTGCAGGCAAGCCCTGTCAAGGAATACGCTCTGTCTTTAAACCTGCCCGTGCTGCAGCCCGCGAGGCTTAAAGACCCCGAGTTCATCGGCACTCTGGAATCTTACCGCGCAGACTTGCAGATAGTGGTGGCTTTCCGGATGTTGCCTGAGATTGTGTGGAGCATGCCGCGCCTCGGCACTTTCAACATCCATGCCTCCCTGCTTCCGCAATACCGTGGAGCGGCTCCCATCAACTGGGCGATAATAAACGGCGAGAAGGAGAGCGGGCTGACCACGTTCTTCCTGCAGCACGACATCGACACCGGCGACATCATAGATCAGGTGAAGGTGCCCGTGGGCGATGACTGCACGTTCGGGGAACTTCACGACTCTCTCATGTCCCTCAGCGGCGAGCTGGCCGTAAAGACCGTAGACAAAATCCTCGACGGCTCCGTGACAAGCACGCCCCAGAGCGCACTGTGCCACGACACGCCACTGCGTCCCGCACCCAAGATATTCAAGGACACCTGCCGCATGAACCTCGCCAGACCTCTCGGAGAGGTCTACAATTTCGTGCGCGGTCTCTCTCCGTCACCCGGGGCATGGGCCATGCTTCATACGGGCAAGGATGACTTCATGCTGAAGATCTACGGGGCAAGGAAAATCCCCCTCTCCCACAGCCTGCCGGCGGGGGCGGTCGTGTGCGACGGCAAGAAGAACCTCGACGTGGCTCTTGAGGGCGGTTTCCTGCGCATCACCGAACTTCAGATGGCAGGGAAAAAAAGAATGGACGCCGCCAGTTTCATCTGCGGCTTCAAGTTCTGCGGCAACGAGACTCTCGTGTAATCAGACTCCGGTATGACAGCATTGTACACCATATTGCTCCTCATCGTCTCTAATGTGTTCATGACCCTCGCATGGTACGGACACCTCAAGTTGCAGGAGACCGGACGCATCTCCCACTGGCCGCTGGTTGCGGTAATCCTGTTTTCCTGGGCCATCGCTCTGGCCGAATACTCGTTTCAGGTCCCCGCCAACAGAATCGGGTTCAGGGAAAACGGAGGGCCTTTCTCGCTCATGCAGCTGAAAATCATACAGGAGGCCGTGTCACTTGTGGTGTTCACCGTTCTCGCCACGATGATGTTCAGGGGAGAGCATCTGCAGTGGAATCACGTGGCGGCATTCGTGTGTATCATACTGGCGGTGTTTTTTGCCTTTTTGAAATAGCGGCACAATTGTTTGGTCTTGCGCGTGCGGTTTTCTCAAAAATAATGGCTTACTTTGCACCTGTATTGTCTAACCCTAAAAACACTGCAACACTATGGTAACGGAAATCACAGACAGCAACTACGGACAGCTGGTCAGTCAGGGCAAGCCCGTCGTTATAGACTTCAATGCGGAATGGTGCGGTCCCTGCCGCAAGATGAGTCCCGTTATGGAGAAACTCGCCGAGGAATACAAGGACAGGGTTATCGTGGGTTCCTGCAATGTCGACAACAACGAGGAACTCCCTGTCAAGTTCGGCGTAATGTCCATCCCGGCCATCTTCTTCATCAAGGACGGACAGGTGGTGGACAAGACTGTCGGAGCCGTTCCGGCATCCACTGTTGAGGAAAAGCTCAAGGCAATGCTGTAAAACGGGGGCACCGGGTTTCCCGGAAGCGGGAAACATACGGGTTTACAGGGCGGTCTGAAATTATTTTGCCGTGTCGGCGAAATAATCCGCAACGCAATACGTTTATATTGGTGTACAACAGTAATACGCGTTGCCTATGGACGAAACTCTACTCCTGAAACTGTCCCCACGGACGGAAACGATTGCCGTCATCAGAGCGGCAGCGAGAGTCCTTGCACTGCAGAAATCATCCGCAGTAGCCATCCACTGACGGGAAAGGACAAGAAAGCCCTGATGGCAGGACTGTCCCTTAACGGAACAGGTTTGCGTCTCAGTTATGTCTCCGGCAGTCTGTGCTGTGCCCTATGAGCAGCACATGAGGATAATCAATTGGGCCGTGAGTATGCGCAGGAACATTGACAGCGGATAGACGGTCGAATAACCTACCGCCGGAGCATCGTTCCCCGCCACCTGATTGGAGAAACCGAGAAGAGGGGGGTCGGTATATGTGCCGGCCACAAAACCCATCATGGTGAAATAGTTGAGTTTGAGCTTTATTCTCGACAGGATGCCCATGACAATGATCGGGACTACTGTTATCAGGAAACCTATCCACACATACTTGACTCCGTCGCCGTGTACCAAGGTGCTCCAGAAATTCGCTCCTGCCTTGATGCCCACGCTGGCAAGGAACAGGTTCAGTCCCAGTTCCCTGACAAACAGGTTCACGCTGGTGGTGGTATAGGATGTCAGGTGCAGCTTGTATCCCTTTGCGCCGATCAGAATGGCCACAACCAGCGGGCCTCCGGCAAGACCGAGCTTCACGGGATTCGGGATGCCGCTGAACGTGAACGGGATGCTGCCCAGTATCACGCCCAGCAGAATGCCGATGAATATCGGACCGATGTTGGGATTCCTGAGTTTCTTCACGGAGTTTCCCACGGCGGAGGCGGCACGCAGCACGTTCTCCTCCGGACCCACCATGAGTATGCGGTCGCCTATCTGCATGTGTACGTTGCGGTCGGCAAAGAGATCCATACCGGCACGGGTCAGTCGGGTGACATTGACACCGTAGATGCTGCTGAAATGCATCTGCCCGAAAGTCTTGCCCTCCACGTCCGGCTTGGTCACAAGCACGCGCTTGGAGATGATGCGTGATATGTCGGTGGCCCACTCCTTGTCTTCCCTCACGCCCAGAAACGCCACAATGGCATCGGCGTCGTCTTCGGCACACACCACGTTGAGAAGGTCGTCTTCCTGAAGCACGGTGTTGTAGACAGGCGTACACTCCACCCCGTTGCGCTCCATGCGCGAACAGACAAAATGACGGCCCAGAAACTCGCTTATCTTGCGCAGCTCCATGCCTGCCAGCGAATGGTTCTGCATACGCACGGTCATGCGGCACGGCTTGGCGTGGGGATTGTCCTCCACCTCGCGGCGTATCTGTTCCTGCTCGTTCTGCAGCTTTATCTTCAGCATGTAGCGCAACAGTATCACCGCTCCTATCATGCCCAGCACGCCGAGGGGATAGGCGCAGGCATAGGCCGAAGCTATCTGGTCTGTCCCCATGGCCGTCTGCAGATCCTGATTGCGGCGCATGATGTCGACAAGGGTCTCGTTGGCGGCGCCAAGTCCCGGAGTGTTGGTAACCGCACCGCAAAGCACGCCCACCATCATCGGGAGGTTCTTGAGGTCTTTGGTGTCAAAGAACAGGAAATACAGCAGGAACATCATCCCCACGTTGAGCAGCACGGTGAGGGCGGCGTAAAGGTTGAGCCTCACTCCGCCTTTCTTGAACGAAGAGAAAAAGCCCGGCCCCACCTGAAGCCCTATGCAGTATACAAACAGTATCAGCCCGAAGTCCTGCATGAAATTGAGCACCGCCCCGGGAGCGGCATAGCCTTCGGCATTGTTCAGCCCGAAACAGTTGTAGATGTGCCCCAGCAGGATGCCGGCGAAAAGCACAAACGTTGAACCCAGCGTGACAACGCCGAACTTGATCTTGCCGAGCTTGTACCCCAAGGCTATCACAACGGCATACAGCAGCATGATATGGCCGATGCTGCCCGTGTCTTCCAACAGTTTCAGAAACCAATCCATTCTATGATTTTTTACATGAAAAATTCCGGCACGACTGTGCCGGGTTTCCAAAGCGAGTGCAAATTTACTCACTATTTCGCAAAACGGCTTTATAAAAGCAGAGGAATATCAACATGGAAAAGCCCCCGCATCCTGCAGGACGCGGGGGCTTTTCCATGTTTTCAGGAAGACATTCCCTGTTGCCGGGGAATGTTCCCTTGCTTATGTCATTGCGACAGTGCCGTTACTTCACCAGCACTTTCGTGCCGTTGACCACATAGACAC
>CAVHBF010000040.1:0-6971 GCA_963634195.1 Bacteroides thetaiotaomicron
CAAAAAAGTTTTGTAAAGCTGAACACCAGACAATCCATCACAATGGCACGTATGAACCCAAAGGGTGTGCTTGACGGCGAAAAGCCAAGGCTTATAGATGAATGGCAGAAAGCTCCCGACATCTGGAACCAAGTGAAAGATGATCTGGATTTTGACTATCAGTTCGGGAAATACATTCTTACAGGCAGTTCTACCCCTGCGGACAAAACAGAAGTGCATCACAGTGGAGCAGGCAGGATTGCACCCGTAAAGATGCGGCCGATGAGCCTGTGGGAATCAAAAGAGTCCAAAGGCACAATTTCCTTGATGGATTTGTTTGACAAAAAAGGGGATTACCCTTGGGACATGAACACGGAAACAACCCTCGAAGACATTGCTTTCCTTATATGTCGTGGTGGCTGGCCCATATCCGTACAGGCCCCCAAGGATATCGCTGTCGAAATAACCAAAAACTATTATAATGGCTTGTTCGTGTTTGAGGACTGCGAAAATGAGATCTTCAGAAACAAACGCCCGGATGTATTAAGGATGATACTGAGAAGTTATGCACGGCATATTTCAACGGAGGCTTCTCTCTCAACCATTATAGCGGATGTACGCCAAAGCAATGAGCGGACGATGGACCCGAAGACTTTTGATGGTTACATGGAGGCACTGAAAGACCTTTACGTGCTTGAAGATCTGCCGGCATGGAATCCCAATATACGTTCAAAGACCTCAATAAGAAGCACCCCCACCCGGCACTTCATAGATACATCTGTCGCTTGCCGTTCTTTGGGTATAAGTCCAAAAGACCTTATGCATGACTTGGAAAGTTTTGGATTGTTCTTTGAAGATTTTGCCGTAAGGGATTTGTCTATATATGCCAATTCCATAGGTGGCACCGTGTCTCATTATCGTGACAATACCGGCTTGGAATGTGATGCAGTCCTTCATCTTGAAGATGGAAGATGGGGGGCTATAGAAATCAAGCTTGGAGGGGATGATTTGGTTGAGCATGGAGCAAAGTCCCTAAAGACGCTGCAAAACAAGATCATTGAAAAGAGTGAAGAACAGGCCCCTTCATTTTTAATGGTGCTCACAGCTGCAGGTGGTGCCTATCAGCGGGAGGATGGCGTATATGTTGCGCCAGTCAATTTGCTCAGACCATAACAAACGCCCAAAGGCGTTTCTGTCCCCCTGCAATCTGTTCGCTCGCCTTTAAGGGCAGTGCCGCGGAGCTTCCCGGACGCGAAAAATACTGACACGGCAAAATTTCCGCTCGATCCGGCAAAAAATCTGATTGGTCTCCCGGATGCGCTTCGCCCGAAACACGGTTGCGTTTCGGCGGAAACGGACAACCGTTCCGCCCGGAGCGGATATCCGTTTCGGGCGGAACGCATCCGGGAAATCAACACTTTTCGCCGTTATCTCAAGCTTTTTTTCTTTCCGCACGGACTTTTCTTCCGGCAGTCTCCCCACCGGTTTTACGCCATCCCGTATTCTTGGGATTCCGCAATGCCCGCCGCACCGGTTCTCCACCATCACTCCGGAAGACCGGGAGAGGTGTCAGAACTTGCAGTTGACGCCTATTTTGACATCAAGCATACCCTCAAAGACGTGACACCTGAACAGATTCCTGTTGAAGAGCTGCGCCGTGGGTTCAACAAACAACTCCGTGGCGGGAGAAAGCACATAAGCCACCTGGGTGCCGACCCCCAGTCCGAGTCCTTTCCCCGGACGACACGAAGGCTTTGTCACGACGCTTGCATTGGCTCCAACAAAGCCGCGGAACTGCACCTTG
The DNA here is from genome assembly GCA_963634195.1 of Bacteroides thetaiotaomicron. Classification (GTDB taxonomy): domain Bacteria; phylum Bacteroidota; class Bacteroidia; order Bacteroidales; family Bacteroidaceae; genus UBA6382. The sequence continues at coordinate 1,784 of CAVHBF010000040.1, forward strand.
TTGTCGTCCTGAGTGTTTCTGCCTGTCAGCAACGTGACCATGTTCACCATATAGTCAAGGTGCGCCTGCCACAGGATTCTGTTCCTGTCGTTGTTGCCGTTGCATGACAGTGCAAGCCTTGCTCCCGACAAGCCGTTGAACCAATATCCGTAGGAAAGCATCGTGCCGGGCTTCAGCCTGTATGCTCCGGCGCCGTCAGGCGTGGCGGAATTGATTCCCATGCCCATAGCCACCGATACGAACCTGCGCCTGCCGGACACCGCAAGGTCGCGTTTCACCCCATGGCCGCCGAACTGGCAGGTTATGCCGGCCAGACCCTGCAATGACGTTTTCAGCAGCCTGCCGCCAAAACGGTCAGAGAACGAATAGAGGAACTGTGGTTCTGCAAAGAGCTCCGTGCTGCCGGAGAGCCGGATCGCCAGTTGGCCGCCAAAATGTATCTGGGGTACAAGATAGACTTTGTCGCTTTGGCAATCCATCCCCATGTCCGCTCCCATGACGACGCGTGTAGACACGAAACGGTCGGGATTGTAGCCGCAGACAAAGGCACTGGCGTCAACGATGTAATCCAGACTTGCATTGACTATGCCGTAACGGCTCCCGTTAACCCTGTTGACATATCCCCAGCCACTGACTCTCCATGCCGAAACGGGGCTGTACCACTTTCCCAACGAAAGTCTCATTGTCGGCCCGTAACCGTGGATGTGCTTCAGCAGACGGATCGGGGTTGTCAAGCCTGCGCCGACAGAGAAGAAAGACCGGCCTTCCTCTTTCGCGAAACTGCCGTAACAGCCGGGCTTGTACCCTTTCATGCTGACCTGCACGCCTGCCAGAAAGTTGAGCCATACGGAGTTCTTGGAGACGCAGTCTGAGTATTTCAGCACGTTCTTGTCGTAGAAGCGCACCTGCGGCTCTATGAATATGCCGTACAGGCGGTTTATCCTGTACAGGCCCTGTGCGGAAACCTGAGCTCCGAGATAGGTGCTTGAACCGTTACTGAATGACAAGATGTTCAGTCCCGCCCCGCCGTTCAAGTAGAATTTGCGGTCATCCCTGTAGCCGTGGAGTGCGTTCGTCAAGTTCCACATATAGTCAATGCCATAGGTTGCAAAACGGGAGCATTTGTTCACATCCTGCCAAATGGAGCCCATGTCTATCCACGCTCTTGCACCGCTCGTGGCAGAGAACCATTTACCGAAACCCAAATACCCTTGCGGCCTGGCGGAATTCCTGTAGTTGTGACCGGCCTTGAAGCTGAACGGCACACCGAGCCCCAAGCCCGCCTGCGCAAACATATCGTCATACCACGACTCCTGACTGTAGTCGCCGTTCCTTTCAAGCTGTTCTGCCGTGTTGAGTCCCTGTTGGAAACTGAAGCCAAACAGCATGGACATGGCCACGTCATGCTTTGGCATGGAATATACCGTGGGGACGAACTTGTCGCTGTAGAGGTCTATACGGGGTTCCGCCACAAACTCCGCCCCTTTCGCCAGACGCAGTCTTGCCTGCAGGGCTCCTCCCAACCCCCATGAGTAGTTCTGGGCTTCTGTCGTGGTGCCGTGCATATTGACATTGTAGCTTATTCCGGCAAGGGCATTGACGGTAAAGGGCCTCATCGGGTTATATCCGCCGAACGTGTTGTGCATGTTCCACACGGCCTCGGCCCCGATGCCGTAGGTCTTGGCGTGCCAGTCAAGGTTGCGCACCCTGTTGACTCCGCCGTTCAGCGACACCTGCGCTCCAAATGACGGACTGAACATCTTGCCCACGGCAAGCTTGAATTTCGCCCCGTAGTAGTCTTTCCACGTAGAGGGGTAGAAGTTGGCAATCACCGACGGGCCTCCCAGCACCGTGACGTAGGTGTCGTTCAGCCAGTGGCCGTCGTCGTCATACTCATGCACAGGCCAGCCGTCCAGTGCCGATACGGCCGGATTGCCGGCGTACATCCCGCTTTTCGGGGATATTCTCGGGCAGCTGAATCCCAAACCTGCCGACAGCGACATGGCGGGACGTATCTTGTACCACGTGTTGGCATGAAGCATGTTGTAGGTGAGCGTAGCCTTGGGTTCCGCAAAGACATAGGTGTAGCTTGACAGATGATACAACCCCTTCAATCCGAGGTTTGCCCCCCACCCTGTTTGTGTCTCGCCGTGCTGGCGGGAGCTGAAAACGTCAAGACCGGCCACGCCGATGACCTCGAACCTGTTGTAGTCAGGATATTCCCATTTCGACAGGGCTGTGAGATTCATCAGGTAGTCAAGTTCAAACGACAGGAACTTGGCGCGGGGGCTGGCCGGATGATTGAAATACCCTATGCTTCCGGTCGCGCGCCAACCGTGCTCGGGGGTGAGCCAGTCTCCTACAGACCCGAACACGGAGGGGGAAACCCGTGTCAGATAACCGTCGACATGGCGGCCCATCATGGTGTTTGCAGCCACTCCGCCTTCAACGAAAGCGTGGTCAAACAGTTTCTTGCTGCCAAAACGCTTTGAGATGCGCGGAGACTGAAGAGTGTACTCCCGTATCGCACTCTTGCCGCCATACGAGCTGACAGGTCTCGGTTCCATGGGCACAACATCGTCTTTCCCGTCCAGTGTGTCCGCGACGGCACTTTCCACGCCCCCCCGCGCAGAACCCACTGCCGACAGGAAGAACAGCAGCATTACACCGCGTATTCCTTTTTGGATTATATCTCTTTTCATGTCGAGTTTCCGTTTTACTTGTTTTCAACAGGCTGGGTCTCTTTGGCCTCCAATGCTTTTCTCTCTTTCCGTATCGTGGTCAAGGCCTTCTGCAGGTCAGCTTCTCCGCTGCAGGTGTCCTCCATCTCCGGGTCAAGGGCAAAAGCCTTTTTCAGCCAGCCTACGACGGCCTCGTTGTCCTTCCCCTCCACACGGCTCGTGCAGATGGCCTTCAGCACGCAGTCCAAAGCGAGCGAGTCGCCCAACTGTCCGCACAACTCACAGGCTTTCCTGTCATCGCCGGTGGCATTCTCCGAATCGCCGTTGCGGGCCAGAAGGAACACGATTTCGTTCCGCAGCCCGGTCTCCCTGACAATTTCATAGCAGTCTTCGCCGAAGTTGCCGTGTTTCAAATCCAGATAGGCACGGGCCGTGAGGTACTGCCTGTTCCTTTGGGGATCACAGTCCGTGCGGGCCATTATCATCTGGTCAAGGGTGTCTGCCGAAACGGTGTTGCCCGTAAGTATGCGGGCGCACATCTGGTTGATATGAACCGTCACCGGCACCTTGACATTGCGCCCGTTGTGCTTCACCCTCTCGCCGTCATATCCGTTGAGCACCTGCGGGTCCGGTTTGCCTGCCGAAACCAGCATTGCGGAATAGTCGTTGGCAAACACCAGAAAGTTGGGATGTTTTTCATAGGCTTGCCTGCACAGTTCCAGACGCCTGACCGGGTCTTTCTCGTTTCTGTAGAGCTCGAAACTTTCATACGGACTGGGTTGGAATTTCGGGTTGGTCCTTATTCTCTGCACGATTTCCTCATAGGACAGTTTACGGTCTATGGAATATCCGAGCTTGTATTCCACCTTGCGGAGCTTGGGCAGGTATTTGTCGTCTATCAGACTGTAGAACGGCAGACGGCGTATCTGCTGCCCCCTTGCGTTTTCGTTAGAACATCTGGCAACGACTGCTTCCACCTCTTCGGCTTCCTTGACGAGGCTGTCCTTGCGCAGCAGTTCCGCCACCTCGCTCCATGCCGCGACACGCCCCTCCTTTTTCGGGTACATATATGCGCGTCTGGACTCAGGTATCCTTTCCCTCACCCATTCAAGCAACGTGCCCATGCGGGCTTCTGCCAGCTTCTTGTTGTAGTTGTAGACTCCCTCCGGCGAGGCGGTACCGATTATGGTCACGTCCCTGAACTGGGCATCCTCATCCGAGAGGATTGCGTCAATGCTTGCCTTGAGCTTTTCCAGCTCCGTGTTTGTCAGGCTGTCATTCATGTCCATGCCGGACTGGGCCTTGGCAAACCTGATATATATCCGGTCTGACTTCTCCTGTTTGGCAATGTTGGGCACCGGATACCATACGGCCGTGTCTTCCTTCAGTTCCGTGCCTTTCAGCCGGTACTCAAAGAAACGCATCGGATTGCGCAGCCCTATGGAGAAGAGGTCGCCGTTGGTCAGATACAGCAGTTTCGTATAGTCCTCGAATGACACCTCGGCCCCTGCACACCAGAAATGCTGCTCCACAATCTTTGAGTTTGCCACAAGTGCCATGGGAATTTCAGCAAGAATGCCCCATTTGCTTTTGGACACTTCGCGCTCCCTGTACACCGTGGAATCGTTGTAAAGCCTGTCTTTCACACGGAACGAACGTGTTTTTGTCCTGCCCACGAAATGCAGGCTGTCGTTCTTCACCACAATGTTGTTGTAAAGGGGGTCATAAAGGGGATTCGGAGCAGTCTGAATTTTTTCCGGCAACACCCCGTTGAATCTGTTGCCGGTCTTGTAGTCGTACATCCTGGTCTGCGTGGTATGGTATTCCTTGCCGTCCAGTACAAACGGTTCCGTGTAGTATTTTCTGTGGACTGTACTGTCCAGAAAAAACGGCTGGACAATCACCCTGACATCCTTGCGCAACAGCGTGTCGATGGGAAACTGGCAGACCGTCATCATGGTATCACCCTTTATCTTGGTTATGCTCGGACGCGGCTGCAGCCTCTTGCGCGCCTCCAGCTTGCCGGAGATTTTGACCTCGCCTATCTCGATGTCCTTCGAAAGCTCCAACTGGACTTTGAAAGTAGTGACAGTGCCGTCAAGAGTTATCAGCTTCTTTCTGTATTTGCCGGAGTAATCTTCCAACAGGAGACTGGTCTTTTTCCCAACCGATACTTCAACGACCAACTCCCCGTTGTTGTCTGTCTGCCCTATTACATTGCGGGACGGCAGCTCCTGAACATTGATACTTGCCAGCAATGTGTGTTTGTCATTTAACACCACAATTTTCACACGCTCCACCTCGGCATACACGGAGTGGCACAGACACACGAAAAGTGCGACAAGTGCCACTCTAAACAATCTGTTCATGATAACCATTATTTGCCTGTTGTTTTAAAACGTATAGACGGCACTGAGGCCCAATTTAAGTGGAAGCAGAGCTATCTTCTTGTGAATCTTCTCGCCTTTCTCCGATTCGTTGTAGTTCTTCTCCTCATAGTTCAGCAC
>CAVHBF010000040.1:6981-7563 GCA_963634195.1 Bacteroides thetaiotaomicron
CGTCGCACCATTCAGCCACGGCAAGGTACTTCTGCGCACCGGCGCCGACCGTCCCCTCAAGACTGAAACGCCGGCCCAGAACAAGGCTGTAGCCATAGGTCGCTCCCAAACCCAGCCCCCATCCCTGATGACGGGTTTTGTCAAGCTTCACGTCGTAGGCCGTGCCGAGCGGCATCATACCCACGAAATGGCGGGTCTGCATCCTGCCGCTGAACCAATAGCGCAGCTCAGGTCTGAAAGTAAAGTGGCACAATCTCTTGTCGCTGAACTTGGTCACGCTGCCCGAAGCCTCCAAGTTCAGGCTGAAATATTTGGACAGACGGGTTTCCAATCCGGCGTTCGGGGACAGGCAGAACCACTCCAGCGCATTTGTCTTCAACGCAATCTTCTGGGCTTTTATATCGGGCGCAGCCATTGCCAACAATCCTGCGAAAACGGCAAGCAACAGCTTTCGTACTGACTTTTCCATGGTCTTCTGTTTACAGGTTTCTTATTTTCAGCGCAAACTTACACTTTCTTTTTTACCCCCTCCCAAAAGAAAGACACAAAAACTTCCATGCTTCACAAAAAACTTGTTGCCGC
>CAVHBF010000040.1:7573-16084 GCA_963634195.1 Bacteroides thetaiotaomicron
AGCAAAAGCCCGCGGCAGCAGAGGGGCGGCGGCATGCTTTTTCAAGAGTGCGAAAGGAAACGGACACTACACGTCAATGACCAGACCGTCATAGGCAAAACGCACGTTGTCGGGCAAGAGCGCGGAAGAGTCTGAGTGCAGTCCGGCAGAATGGGCAAGATGGGTCAAGAAAGCACGTCCCGGCTTCAGACGCTCTATGAGCATGAGGGCCTCACCGATGCTCTGGTGAGTGGGATGGCAGGCTTTCCGCAGCGCGTTGACCACCAGCACGTCAAGTCCCCCCAGCCGTGCGAAAGTTTCGGGCGGCATCCGGCTCATGTCCGTAATGTATGCAAAATCCCCTATGCGAAAGCCTATTATGGGCAACTTGCCGTGCATCACCCTGAGCGGTTCCACACAAATGCCGCAAATATGCAAGGGCACACAGGGAGTCGCCGTGTGGAGCCGCAGTGCAGGAGCAGAGGGATATCTGCCCGGCCCGAAGCAATATGGCATACGCTCCCCAAGATGCCTTATCACCGCCGGCTCGCCGAAGATATCAATGTCATTGAACACGCAGAAAGGCCTGAGATCGTCAAGCCCCCCTACATGATCATAGTGTTCATGGGTTACGAGGACGGCATGAACCGGCCCGTAGGGAACACCCAGCATCTGTTGTCTGAAATCAGGACCGCAGTCAATCAGTATGCGCACCACACCCGTTTCGGGAAACACCGGCATGGAGTCCTCGTCGGGCCGGCAGCACGAAGGAACACATTTCCCGTTGCCGGGGATGTCTCCGCCGTCAAATTCCAGCAAGACACTCGAGCGCAGTCTCTTGTCGCGGGGATCAGATGACCTGCACACCCCGCACCCGCACCCTATCACGGGTACTCCGTTGGATGTGCCGGTGCCAAGAAAAGTAAGTTTCATTTGCTCTCCTCAGATCCAGATAACCTCGGAGACAAGCGAAATTCCGAACTTGTCCATGACATCGGCACGCACCGCATCCGCGAGACGGACTATGTCCTGCGGAGTCGCTCCGCCCGTGTTTACCAGCACAAGAGCCTGCTTGCTGTATACCGCCGCACGTCCGATGCTCCTGCCTTTCCACCCGCATTTCTCTATGAGCCATCCGGCAGGGATCTTCACGCCCTCGGGCATGGAATAGTGCGGAACGGTGGGGTAATCTCCGCGCAGCCTTTCGTATGTCGCCCTGTCAACAACGGGATTCATGAAGAAGCTGCCCGCATTGCCCAGCACCCCGGGATCGGGAAGCTTGCTTGCGCGCAACTGCATTATCATGCCGCGCAGATCCATGGCGTTGATTTCTCCGGGCGCATGGTCTGACAGAGTGTGGTACGTAAGGTTGGGTCTGAAATCAAGCGACAGCCGCAGGGTGACTTGGGTCACGGCATACCTGCCTCTCCACTCCCCCTTGAAATTGCTCGTGCGATAACCAAAGCCGCAGTCTTCGGCTGTAAATTCGTGTATCTCGCCATCGGCAAGCGACACAGCCTCCACGCTCTCCACGAAATCCTTGACTTCCGCCCCGTAGGCACCTATGTTCTGCACTACGGCGGCACCTACCTCCGAGGGAATGCCCGAAAGGTTTTCCAGCCCGAAATATCCCCTCCGCAGAGTGCTTTCAACGACACGGTCCCATGTCATCACCGCCCCCAGACGGAGATGCACGTCATGGCCGTCCACGCCCGTCACTTCAAATCCCTTTACCGCACTGTGCAATACAGTGCCGTCATAGTCTTTGGTAAACAGCAGATTGTTGCCTCCGCCTATGTGGAGCAAAGGCTCGTCCTTGTCACGGGCGCACAGGTAGTGCTGGAGTTCATGCACATTTCCGTATTCCACGAATTTCCTGGCTTTCACGTCAAGACCGAAGGAGTTGTGGTGCAGCAGCGAATAGTCTGTCCTGATTTTCATGGCTGTTTGTTTTTCAACGGTTATCTTGCTGTTGTCTAAAGGTTTTCCACTTTGCACAATTGCCACTTGCCGGAGGCTTTGTGGAAGTGCAGACGGCTGGCAAAGCCCGACGAGGGAGACTCCACGGACACCACACGGTCGTCTCCGCTCAAATCCTGTCCGAAATCCAGATTGGAGAACTGCGTGCCGGGCAGCTCCGGTATCAGGGTCTCGTCCCACTGCGAGAGGCTGATTTTCTTGCCTTTCACCGTCTTCATCTCAAACTCATCCTCGTAGTCGGGATCTATTCCGTCGTAGATGACAGTCTCGGCAATGTGGTTCATCCGGTATTCCTTGTCGGAAACGAACTTTGAATAGAAGCCTATGAACCCGTTGTCCGCTTCCCCGTCAATGGGATTCTCCCCAATGGACGTGAGCATCCACTTGTCGTCTGTCTTTTCAAAAAGGTAGTTGCTGACAAGATCCAGACTGATATCATACCACTGCACGTTCACCCTGTCCACTGCCTTGTCGGTTTCAAGCCTCAAAGACCTGGTGTCCGGGAAAAACACCGTGTATATGTCGGAATTGTAGTACAGCCGCGAGAAATGCCACTCGTCGGATGTCACGGTCTGCCGCTGGCCGTTGACCGTACACGGCAGGGGGAATCTAACCCTTGACTTCTGGTATGCACTGTTCTGGCAGAACGACGATATGAAGTCATAGAACAGCCCATCGGCCGCCTTTGGCACCTTTGTCCGGGCCGCGATGGGGTCTTCCTCGTCTACAGGGGTCGGAACAACCGTGTCGGCAACGCTGTCAAGCGTGTCCGCACCGTTGTCAACACCGGCTTTGCCCCCTCCGCACGAAGAGAGCAGCGCAAGCATAAAACAGGGAACCAACAGTTTTTTCATGACATGACCGTATTCAGGAACGCCCGGATTCAAACTCTTCTATTTTCCGCCTGTTTTCAAGCAGAAAATCAATGTCGTCCAAAGCGTGCATCAGACAATATTTCTTGTAGCCGTTTATGCAGAACGATTCCGAATGTCCCGTAGCGATGTCAGTCACTGTCTGCGAAGGCAAGTCTACCCTGACTTGCGCAAGAGGATCGGAACATACTGTCTCAAACAGCTCCTTTTGGAATTTTTCCGTAACAACCACCGGCAACACGAAGCAGTTAAGAAGGTTATTGCGGTGGATATCCGCAAACGACGAGCTGATGACCACCCTCACTCCATATCCAGCGATTGCCCATGCAGCATGCTCGCGGCTTGACCCCGATCCCCAGTTCTTGCCGGCAATGATGATTTCGTGAACGCCGTTGTGCGGCAGTTCGCTGAAACCGGGTTTGTTGAGAATGAACCCGCTGACCGGCTTGCCTTCGCTGTCATAGCGCAGGTCATGCATGAAAGCATCGCCGAAAAATTTCGGGTCGCGTGTCGTCGAAGCCAGATAGCGTGCGGGGATAATCAGGTCTGTGTTGCAGTTGTCAATGGCTATCGGGATACAGGTGCTCTGTACCGTATTGAATTTCTGTTTGTCCATATGTCCTTACATTATCTTACGGGGATCTGTGATTTTTCCTGTCACCGCAGCGGCGGCCACCACAAGCGGCGACGCGAGTATGGTGCGGACACCTGGGCCCTGCCGTCCCACGAAATTACGGTTGCTGGTGCTTATGGAGAGTTTGCCGGAAGGCACTTTGTCGGGATTCATGGCCAAGCAAGCCGAACATGAGGGCAGACGCAGTTCAAACCCCGCGTCTTCAAGTATCTTGCCGATGCCTTCTTCCATTATCTGCTGCCTGACGCTCCAGCTGCCCGGCACCAGCCACGCCACCACGCTGTCGGCTTTCCTGCGGCCCTTCACAACGGATGCGAAAGCGCGGAAATCCTCTATGCGGCCATTGGTGCACGCCCCGAGGAAACAATAGTCCACGGGCTTGCCCTCAAGCCGTTCGCCGGGCTTGAACTGCATATAGTCCAGTTGCGCCAGAAACCCGGCCCTGTCCGCTTCGGCTATGCTTTCCAGCGCAGGGACTGTCTCGTCAATGGCGATGCCGGCTCCGGGGTTTGTTCCGTAGGTAATGCGGGGCTTGATGTCTGCCGCGTCAAAAGTCACTTCCTTGTCAAACACCGCGCCGTCATCGCTGCGAAGTGCCTTCCACCTTTCCACAGCATCGTCCCAGTCCTTACCCTTAGGGGCATATTCCCTGCCCTTGAGATATTCGAATGTGATTTCGTCGGGAGCTATGATGCCGGCGCGGCTGCCCATCTCTATTGACAGGTTGGACAGTGTCAGCCTGCCCTCCATCGACATGGTCCTTATGGTGCTTCCCGCATATTCCACAGCATAACCGGTGGCTCCGCCGGTGGTAAGTCTGGACATGATATACAATGCCACGTCCTTGGCGGTGACCCCCGCCTGCAACTCGCCCTCTATGTTTATGCGCATGGATTTGGGTTTCTGCTGCAATATGCACTGCGAGGCAAGCACCTGGGCGACTTCCGATGTGCCTATGCCCATTGCCAATGCGCCCACGGCCCCGTGGGTGCTTGTGTGGGAATCGCCGCAGACAATTGTCATGCCCGGCAGAGAGAGACCCTTCTCCGGCCCTACCACGTGGATGATGCCGTTGTCCTTGCTGCCCATATCAAAGTGCGTGATGCCGAACTCGCCGCAGTTTTTCCTGAGAGTTTCCACCTGCTTGCGTCCCACGGAATCGTCAATGTGCTCCTGCTGGTCTGACGGGGTGTTGTGGTCAGGCATTGCGAAGACCCGCTCCGGGCGGAATACAGGAATGCTCTTGTCCCTCAGCGTGTCAAACGCCTGCGGGCTCGTCACCTCGTGTACAAACAGCCGGTCAATATACAGTTGCGTGGGACCGTCGGACACGTCCTGCACGACGTGGGAGTCCCATATCTTGTCGAATAGAGTCTTCATCCCTTGAATTTGTTTATGCAGTCAATATACGCTTCCACCGAAGCCGTCACGATGTCCGTGTTCGCACCGAAACCGTAGTACACGCGACCGTTGTGTTCGACCTGCATGTGAACCTTGCCCATGTCGTCGGAACCCTTGCTTATGGCCTGGATGGTGAATTCCTTGAGAGTCATCTCGCGTTTTATGATATTCTTGAGAGCCTTTATTGCCGCATCCACAGGCCCGTTGCCGGTTGCGGCTGCCTCAAACTTCTCGTTGGCTATCGTCAGGCCGATGCTTGCGACAGACCTTACCCCCATGCCGGTGGTAACCTGCAGATAGTCAAGCTTGATGTTATGGGTTGCTGTCCTGTCGGCTCCCGCCAGCACAAGCACGTCGTCATCGGTGACTTCCTTCTTGCGGTCTGCAAGTTTCAGGAAATCCTCATACACCTTGTCGAGTTTGGCTTCGTCGATGTCCACCCCGTTGATATGGAGACGGTATTTCAATGCGGCACGCCCGCTGCGGGCGGTAAGCACTATGGCGTTGTCGTCGATACCAACAGTCTTGGGGTCCATGATTTCGTAGGTGGTTGCGTTTTTGAGCACCCCGTCCTGATGAATGCCGCTGGAATGGGCAAAGGCATTTCTGCCCACAACGGCCTTGTTCGGCTGGACAGGCATGTTCATCAGCGAGCTTACCATCCTGCTTGTGGGGTATATCTTTGTAGTGTTGATGTTAGTCTCGATGCCAAGGTCGGGGTGGGTCTTGAATATCATGGCTATTTCCTCAAGCGAGGTGTTGCCGGCCCTCTCGCCGATGCCGTTGACCGTCACCTCTACCTGACGCGCGCCGGCAAGCACGCCGGCGACGGTGTTTGCCGTGGCCATGCCGAGGTCGTTGTGGCAGTGGGTGGACAGGATGCTCTTGCCGGCGGCAAATGCGTCCACGTGTTCGTAGAGGTACTTTATCTTCTCGTTGTATTCGTTGGGGAGGCGGAAGCCCGTGGTGTCAGGAATGTTGCACACTGTCGCTCCGGCTTTCGTAACCGCGTCAATCACACGGGCGAGATACTCGTTGTCCGTGCGGCCTGCGTCTTCGGCATAGAACTCCACATCCTCCACGTAACGCTTGGCATACTTCACCGCAGCGACGGCACGCTCTATTATCTCCTCCGGAGTGGAGTTGAACTTATACCTGATGTGGGACGGTGACGTACCTATACCCGTATGTATGCGCTTGCGCTTGGCGTATTTCAGCGCATCGGCGGCCACATCGATGTCTTTCTCCACCGCACGTGTCAATGCGCATATTGTGGGCCACGTCACGGCCTTGCTGATTTCTATCACACTGTTGAAGTCGCCGGGACTTGAAACGGGAAATCCCGCTTCAATGACATCCACGCCAAGAGCCTCAAGCTGCTTGGCCACCTGAATCTTCTCCACTGTGTTCAACTGACACCCGGGCACTTGTTCGCCGTCTCTGAGGGTGGTGTCAAAAATGTAAAGTCTGTCGCTCATACTGTTGTGTTTTATATTTTCCACTGTAAAAAAAAACCCTTCGCACTCATCGTCAGAGTGAGAAAGGCTTCCGAACATGCGCAACGGCAGCTAAGCACGCACACGGCTTCCGCCTCTCTCTTTGAGCAGCAGAAGATTACGAAGTCGTAGGTTTGCCTTTGACGTACACATATTGTCCTTTGTCATTAACCGGTGCAAAATTACATATTTCTGAAACAAGACGGAAAAAAAGGATTCGTTTTTTGATATCAGGGAGATTATTTGTCTTCCCGTGCATCCTTGCGCCCCACACTGCCCCGGATTTGCCACCAGGGATTGCATCCGGCAGATTCGGGCAGGGGAAACCACCGTCCGTTCACTTGCCCAGCTGCACAAGGCGGCTCACCATCTTGCCCAGTACGTCAAACTCTATGTTCACCACACTGCCGATCCTGAACGTGTGGAAATTGGTGTGTTCAAAAGTAAAGGGTATGATATTCACCTGAAAGGTGTCGTCGGTGGGATTGCAGACCGTCAGGCTGACACCGTTGACCGTCACACTGCCCTTGTCCACACAGAAGTAGCCTCTTCCGGCCAGTTCCCTGTCAAACGCATATCTGAATGTGAAGACATAGCTGCCCCGTGCATCCTCAATACCCACACACTCCGCCGTGGTGTCGACATGACCCTGCACGATGTGACCGTCCAGACGCCCGTTGACCGGCACCGGACGCTCCACGTTCACCTCGCTTCCGGGTTCAAGCAGACCGATGTTGCTGCGCTCCAATGTCTCACGCATGGCGGTTGTGGTATACTCGCTGCCGCTGACCGACGTGACGGTCAGACACACCCCGTTGTGGGCCAGACTCTGCGACACGGCCAGCTCGCCTGCAAAAGGACACGTGAGGGTTATGTCCACATTGTCCTTGTCGTGCCTTACTGATTTCACGACGGCTATTCCTTCTATTATTCCTGAAAACATGACTGTGTGTTGATATGATGTCGTTTGCGTTGCTAAATTAGGACTTTTCCGCAACATAACACCGTGTCTTGCCGCACAAAAAACAGAAAACTCCCGCAAAACCTCCAGAGATTCTGCGGGAGTTTGTCCGTTGCCCTGCCGTTACGCCGGGCACGGGGTTGGCTGCGAAGCCGTCAGCTTACTTGATTTTCTCGTAGATGTAGACTTCGTGTATTTCCTTTGTATAGCCTTCGTTGGCGAACGGGTCCAGGCTCATACCGAGGACAATCTGGGTACCGCGGTTGTTCAGCACGAGGAGGTCGTCGGTAGACGGGTCGATGCAGAGACCTTCAATTTCGCCTGCACGGCGGAAGTCGGTCATTTCGCGGAAGAGCTCAACCTTGCCGCCCATTGCACCGCCAGCGATTTCGCCAGTGCGCTTTACGACCTTACCATCCTTGTCTGTCTTGACAGACCACGGGGTGTTCTTGATAGGCTCTGTGCCCTGCACGAGACCAGTGAAAGGAGCGCCGGTGATGTCCATCTTGTAGATGTTGTCGGCAATGTGGTAGGTAGACTCGCCATCATCGGCAGAAAGGAGCATGACTCCGTCTGCGATGAAGATACCCTGGCACCAGTAGGGTTCGGGGCGGCACTGTACCTTTGTGTAGTACTGCTTTGTCTCGAGGCTGTATGCGTAAACATAACGGCTGTCAACCCAATCAGAGAGCCATACGAGGTTGCGCTCGCGGTCTACTGCTACACCAGAAACCTCCACCTGGCCGGATTCCGGTCTCCAGGGGATACTCTCGATGTACTGGAGCGTCTTTGCATCGTAGATGTCAACAGAGATGTTCTCGCCGCGGCCGAGGTTGAAATACTCGTTGCCGGTGTAGATTCTGCCGTTGTAAACGTCGATATCGCCGAAGTGGTTTGCACCGCCCTTGGCAGGATCGGGGTTGTTGAACAGAGGATCAGTGAACTTGCCTGTCTTCGGATCCTTGGTCTGCACTCTCTTCTGGACGAGATTCCAGTTCTTGTCAAACTTGTAGAGACCACGGGTGTCCGACACATAGAAGTAGTCCTTGTCAGCGGCGATGCCCTGACGGCCGGGAACTTCCACAACTTTCTTGAGGCGATACTCAGTACCGATGTGCTGGGCATAAGCGGCTGTAGATACAACAGCCACAGCAAGCATAACAAAAAGTTTCTTCATAGCTGAAAATT
>CAVHBF010000041.1:0-9822 GCA_963634195.1 Bacteroides thetaiotaomicron
ATACAAACAAAAATACAGCCATGAACATAGCATTGATAGGTTACGGCAAGATGGGTCGTATGATAGAAAAAGTGGCATTAGGGCGAGGTCACAAGATAGTGTGTATAATAGATGTAAACAATCAAAGTGACTTTGACAGTAACGAGTTTAAGTCGGCTGATGTTGCGATTGAATTTACCACTCCATGGGCAGCCTATGAAAATATAAGGAAATGTTTTGAGCGAGGCATAAAAGTAGTGACTGGAAGTACCGGTTGGCAGAAAGACCACATGGACGAGATATGTGGATTTTGCCGTGGTGGAAACAATACTCTTTTCTGGAGCAGCAATTTCAGTTTGGGAGTATATCTGTTCAACAGCCTTAATGCCAAACTGGCCAAAATGATGTCACCTTATAGTGACTATGATCCAAGGATTGTAGAGATTCATCATGTACATAAGCTTGACGCTCCGTCAGGTACTGCCATAACATTGGCTGAAACACTGATTGAAAATTATCCCAAAAAGACTTCATGGGTAAAGGGTACGCTCCGTAAACCTGACGGGACAACCGAGGGTACAGATGATGCAAAACCAGAAGAACTGGTAGTAAGTGCCATAAGGGAGGGCGAAGTGCCGGGCACTCATATAATAACATATTCAAGCGAATTTGATGAAATCCAGATAATGCACAAAGCCAAGTCAAGAGGCGGTTTTGTACTTGGAGCCGTGATGGCGGCTGAGTATACCTTAAATCATAGCGGTCTGCTAACTATGGATGATTTGTTCAAATGAAAACATAATTCTACATAAACGTTATGTTAGGAAGAAAAAAGAGAAAAAGCAAGTCTGCCGGGCGAAGTATACGTTTTAGAATTATAGTATGTTGCTTGGTCATATTTTTGTGGCTGTTGTTTTGTCTGTGGGTACAGAGTTGGCTTGGTTTGATAGTTGTACCTTTTATATTTGATGCCTATATAACTAAAAAAATACCATGGAATTGGTGGCGTAAGACCAAAAATCCGCTTCTGCGCACTGTGATGAGTTGGGTGGATGCCATTGTATTTGCATTGGTAGCCGTGTATTTTGTAAATTTGTATTTTTTTCAAAACTACGTAATACCTACTTCTTCACTTGAAAAAAGTCTTCTGACAGGCGACTACCTCTTTGTGAGCAAGATGAGTTATGGTCCAAGAAAACCGTTTACTCCAATTCATATGCCCCTTACGAGTCACACGATGCCCGTACTCAACTGCAACAGCTTTTCGGAAATCATAAGTTGGGGTTATAATCGCGTAGCCGGATTGGGAAAAATAAAGCAAGGCGACATAGTGGTATTCAATTATCCTTCGGGTGACACAGTGCTTGCAAAGTACGAAAATCAAGACTATTATACCGAATGTTATCAGACTGGCAAGATGATTATGGCGCAAAACAAAGGTCAGTCATTTGAAGAATATATTGGAGAAGAAAAGAAACTTCCATTTGCCGAACAAATCAAGCGCAGCAAGGAAGAATATGATATAGCCCACCAGTTGTTTGCTGCAAACGAGGCAGAAGTAGGAAAACTTAAATACCGTCCTGTTGATATGCGCGAACATTATGTGAAGCGGTGTGTTGGTATGCCCGGTCAGACCTTGCAGATAAGAAAAGGTGTTGTGTATACGGATGGAAAAAAAATGTTTCAACCGAAAAATGTGCAGTACAGCTACTATGTGAAGCTCAAATCTGCATTGCCGGACGAACTTTGCAGAGAATTGGGCATCAGTATGGAAGACAGAAGCGAAATTGTCTCTGATGACGGTACTGTATTGCGTATGCCTCTCACTGACAGAGCCAGAAAAGTCCTTGAAGCACGTTCTGACCTTGTGGAGAAAATACAGAGCAGCGATGATGTAGACAGCTACACTCTGTATCCACACACTTATGATACGGGCTGGACAGCCAACGAATACGGACCGGTGTGGATACCAAAACGCGGTGCGAGCATAAAGCTGACCCCGGAAAACATGGCTATCTATGACAGGTGTATAAGAGTGTATGAAAACAACAAGGTTGAAACAAAAGACGGACGGATATGGATAAATGGAAAACCTGTTGACAGATATACTTTCAAGATGGACTATTATTGGATGATGGGTGACAACCGCGATAACTCCGCCGATAGCCGCTTTTGGGGTTTTGTGCCTGAGGATCATATAGTGGGCAAACCAATATTCATATGGCTTTCGCTTGACAAGGACAGAAGTTGGTTTGATGGCAAGATAAGGTGGCACAGAATGTTCAAACTTGTTGACAATATGAAATAATTGTCAACAAGTCAACTTTTCATTACAAACAACTGTTGAAAAATAACTGAATAAGCAATATGCAGGCTATAATTCTTGCGGCAGGCATGGGTCGCAGATTGGGCGAACTGACTAGCCACAACACCAAATGTATGGTTTCAGTCAATGGACAAACACTTATTGACCGTATGCTCAAGCAACTGTCAACGTTGAATCTGCAACGCGTGATAATAGTGATAGGCTATGAGGGTGATAAACTCAAAGAATACATAGGCAACCGCTACGACACTCTCAACATAAAGTATGTGGAGAATCCCCTATACAACAAGACAAACAACATATATTCACTTGCCCTTACAGCAGACTTGTTGCAGGAAGACGATACCATACTTGTGGAAAGCGATCTTATATTTGACGATAACCTTTTCAGTCTTGTGATGAAAGACCCCAACCCAAATATTGCCTTAGTGGCAAAATACCAGAGATGGATGGACGGCACTATGGTCAAGATTGATGAAGACCGCAATATCGTGAATTTTGTTCCGAAAAAAGCCTTCAACTATGCTGAGTCAGACCAGTACTATAAGACTGTAAACATTTACAAGTTTTCAAAAGAGTTCTCACGTTACAAGTATATTCCTTTCATAAATGCTTACTGCAAGGCACTTGGACCCAATGAATATTATGAGCAAGTACTTCAAGTCATAGTGTCGTTGGACAAAAGCAACATCAAAGCACTGCCCATAAGTGACGAAAAATGGTATGAAATAGACGATGTACAGGATCTTGACATAGCTGAAGCCATATTTGCAGAAGAAAAAGATATATTACGCAAATACTACGGACGGTATGGTGGGTTTTGGCGATTTGCGGGTATGCTTGATTTTTGTTACTTGGTCAATCCATATTTTCCTACCAAAAGGATCAAGGACGAACTTAAAGCGAGTTTTGACACCTTGCTGACGGAATATCCTTCTGGCATGAAAATAAACAGTCTTATAGCTGGTAAGAGTTTCGGAGTGAAGCAGGAATATATAGTGCCTGGCAACGGTGCCGCAGAACTTATAAAGATACTCATGCAAATACTGCCGGGCAAACTTGGCATAGTGCGCCCTACATTTGAAGAATACCCCAACCGACGCAACTGTGAAAGTCTTGTTACTTTTTGTCCAAACAACGACACATACCGCTATAGTGCAGACGATTTGATAGAATATTTCAGTGCCAACCGTGCCGACACTTTAGCTATCATAAATCCAGACAACCCTTCCGGAAATTTCATCATGCGGGATGATTTGCTGCGTCTTGCCGCATGGACACGCAGTCAAGGCATGAGGCTTATGGTTGACGAAAGTTTCGTGGATTTCAGCCGACAGTGGGAAACCAGTAGTTTACTTGACAACAGTCTGCTTGAGGAATACCCTAACATCATAGTGATGAAGAGCATCAGCAAGAGTTATGGAGTGCCCGGACTGCGTCTTGGAATATTGGCATCGGCAGATACGGATCTTATAAACAAAATAAAAGCCGAGGTGTCCATCTGGAACATCAACTCGTTTGCGGAATATTTCATGCAGATATACTCCAAACACGAGTCTGACTACAAGATAGCCTGTGCGAGGTTTGTGGAAGAACGTGAAATATTCTATTCAGAACTCCAGACCATAAGTTTTCTGCGTGTGATGCCGTCAGAAGCAAACTATTTCCTGTGCGAGATACTGAAGCCGTTCACCGCAAGAGAAATAGTGCTGACCATGCTTAAACGTTTCAATATACTGACCCGTGACTGTAGTCTAAAGACGGGGCTTGACAGTAACAAGCAGTATATGCGCATCGCAGTGAGAAACCGCGAAGAAAATTCCCGTCTTATAGCCGGTTTGCGGGCAATTTCAAAATAAACCGTCAATAATGAAGATAATTACCGAACAGTCCATACGTAGTCTGAAGATATCACCTCGCCTGTGTGTAGAGTGGATATACGAGAGTTTCAGTCTCAAGGCAAAATCACAGTTGCCTGCAAAAATCAGCGTCCACCCGGAAAACTATGATTTTTTCACTACAATGCCGTGTCTGTTGCCAAAGCCTGAAACATATTCAAGAGGTTTTTACTTCGGCGTTAAGGAGGTTCATCGCATTGAAGGTGCTGTGCCAAGTCTAGGCAGCGACATGATGCTATATGATGCCCGCAGCGGTGAATTGCTTGCCATTGTAGATTGCGACTGGATTACTACCATGCGTACCGGTGCAGTGGCAGCTGTTTCGTCCAAAGCTCTGCGCAAAAAAAATGCATCCGTTTACGGGTTTGTTGGTTTGGGAAACACTGCGCGTGCCACGCTGCTTTGTATGCTTGAAGATGAACCTGAAAAAATGTTTGACGTGAAATTACTACGGTACAAAGATCAGGCTGAGCAATTTGTCCGACGTTTCAGTACCTATGAAAATGTAAGGTTTGGCATTGTTGATGACATTGACGAACTGGCACGTATGTCCGATGTCTTTGTGAGTTGCATTACGAGTGCTGACGGGCTTTTGGTCAGAGATTCCAATAATTTCATGTCTGGGGTGACAGTTATTCCTGTCCATATGCGCGGACTCCAGAATTGTGACACTGTATTTGATCGTGTGTTTGGCGATGATACCGAACACGTGAAAAATTTCAAATATTTTCCACAATACAAAGACTACAACGAAATAGGCGAGGTGCTTGCAGGGCGCGATCCCGGTAGAAAGTCAGATGGACAGCGCATTATTGACTATAATTATGGTCTGGGTCTGCATGACGTGCTCTATGCTTCCAAAATATACGAAATGCTTAAAGATGACAACGTCACTGAAATTCCATACCAGAAGGAAACAGAAAAATTCTGGATATAGCCGTCCACCAGTGTAGGCATGATTAGATGGTCATATTTTCAGTTTTTCGCTTATTGACAGCATTTCATCTATTGGTTTACGCGCCATTTCCATTATATCGGCAGACATCTCTATTTCAGGCCATTCATATTTGAGAGTGTTATAGAGTTTCTGTATTGTATTGAGGCGCATATAGGCACATTCGTTGCATCCGCATGTAATGCCCTTGGTCTCACCGTCATCCGGTGGCACGGGAATAAATTCCTTGTCTGGTGCCTGTCGCTGCATTTCAAAAAGAATACCGCTTTCTGTGGCGACAATGAATTGCCGGTCATCGCTGTCAACGGCATACTTAAGCAGTTTGGCTGTAGACCCTACCACGTCTGCAAGCTTTACTACCGGTCCCTTGCATTCGGGGTGAGCCAATACTTTGGCACATGGGTATTTTGTTTTTAGTTCCAAAATCTTTCCGGTGGAAAAACGTTCATGTACATGGCATGCCCCGTTCCATAACACCATCTCCCGCCCGGTGACTGAGTTGATGTATTCCCCCAAGTTGCGGTCCGGTCCGAAGATGAGTTTCTGATTTTTTGGAAAAGACTCCACAATCTGCCGGGCGTTTGACGAAGTTACAACAACATCGGTCACTGTCTTGGTGGCTGCTGTGGTGTTGACATACGAAATAACTTTATGGTCAGGTCGTGCTTTGACAAACTTTCTGAATTCATCGGCAGGACAGCTCTCCGCGAGCGAACATGAGGCGTTGAGGTCTGGGATAAGTACTTTTCTGTCCGGGCTGAGTATCTTGCATGTCTCGCCCATGAAGTGAACACCGCACATGACAATGATGTCGGCATCGGTGTCTGCGGCCTTGCGAGCGAGAGCAAGACTGTCACCTGTAAAATCGGCAAGTTCCTGAATGGATTTGTCGGTATAGTAATGAGCCAGTATGACAGCGTTTTTTTCCTTGCTTATTCTTTTTATTTCCGCTTTTACGTCCGTGTTTTGCGGTACAGGTTCGTCAATATATCCTTTCTGTTTCCAACGGTCTTTTGTCATGGCGGTAATGTGTGTAAGATTTATAAAGAATTCGTACTCAGTATGATGCTGTAGCATGGATGCCGAGAGCTTCAATACGCCTTACAATTCTGTCGAGTTCTTCCGGGACGGCTTTGCGCAGGAAGCGGTCAGGCGTTTCGCGGTCAATGGTATATATCATCACCTGCTGCGGTTTGACGGCTACAATGGTCTGAAGCCATGGGGCAATGAATTTCTCGTTGACGTTATCGGCGTTGCGGTCTTCTATTGTGCCGTGCATGAACATGGTCTGGATGATGCAATGTCCGTTGAATTGCCTCATTCTATCAATGATTTTATCAATGCTGTAAGCTCCGGCAGGACGGTTTACTGTTTTGATATATTCAGGATCTACAGTATCAAGTTTAAGAATGTTGTTGTCAACGAGCAGGAGAGCTTCAAATACATCAGTGCGTTCTATGAGTGTGGCATTACTCAATACTGACACTTTGGCTTCGGGACAATATTTGTTGCGCAGTTCAATTGTGTCTTTCACAATCTCCAAAAAGTCAGGATGAGTTGTCGGCTCGCCGTTGCCGGCGAAAGTCAACACATCGGGCAACTGTCTGTTGTTGGTCATTTTAATGAGTCGCGCTTCAAGGGCAGCACTAACCTCCTTGCGTGACGGTCTTTTTTGTTTTGGTCTGCGGTCAGCGTTATATCCGCATTCGCAGTAGATGCAGTCAAAGGTGCATACCTTACCATCTGCCGGCATGAGATTTATGCCGAGAGAAATGCCCAGACGGCGTGAATGGACAGGTCCGAAAATCGGAGACGGGTATATTATTGTCGGCATAGGAATATGATTAGTCTGAACTCTCGTGCAAAGGTAAAGAGTTTTTCGGTTTGTGTAGTGGTTCGTTCTTAAAATTTCACAGTTCCCTGTATGGTTACATTTTGTAGTGTTGAACCGTTATAAGCGCGCAGTCCGCTGCCTACAGTGCTACGGTTTGTGTAGTGGGTTATACCGTATTTTACAGCGAGACTGACAATGCCTGTTTTGTGTATCAGTGACAATGACGCACGCTGCCCGTGGTAGTAGCATGAGGGCGAATACGAGTAGTATAGCAGACTTGGTTCATTGAAATACAGAGCCTCGGAATATGAGTCGGTGTGGAAGAAAGCTCCGGCAATGTTGATACGTGTGTCGGACGACGGTGTGGCGGTGGCTTTGTGCGACAGCATCCAACCGCACGAATTGGCTTTGTCTGGCTGTGACAGGAATGTCATGTCGGCGGCAGTCGTCATTCTGATGAACCGACCTACGGCATAGCGTGCTTGCATTTTGAAGGAATGTTGCTGTTTGTGGTCAAGTCTATTCCGTTTGTTGTCTTGTGGGCGATGGCGGAACTTGTAGCGTACAAGTAAAGCCGCATTCTTTGATGGCGAATATTCCAGTTGTGTTGTGGCGGCAACAGCATCTGACGGATAATCGGTCTGGTATATGGCAAACGGATAGTGAGCGTAGTCACCGTAGACGAGCAGCTGCCAGAACTGGTTGAGCCGTACATTGGCTCCTGCCAGTATCCCGTGTTCGTTTTGGATGCGTGATCCTGCCCGGTAGCTTTGGGCAGAGGTTGACAGATAGCGTGTTGAGTAGTAGCGGTGCAGGAGTACTAATTTGAGGCTGTAGGATGGCGCATATTGCAATCGGTGCTGTGAGGCCACACCTCCTTGAAGCGAAGTAGCTGTCTCACCCCAAAACCGCAGCCCTTTTTCGGCAAAGGCATAGTAAATACTGTAGTTGCCGAAGTCTTTTCCCTTGAAATAGTACTTTCTGTAGAGTGCTGATGGTGTGCGGAACGGTGTGTCATAGTGCGTGCGGGTGAACTGCAGACCAATGGTAAGCGGTGCAAAGTCCACAATTGCGGACAGACCTCCCTGCAAGGATTGTATGTTGCCACGCTTGGACATCTCGAGAGGTGTACGGTGATATCCGTTGGTAATGATGGTTGAAATACTGTCTTTTGACAGTGTGGCATCAAGCCTGCGCAATGAGGCGAATGCATGCAGCGTTAGCTTGGCGGTCTTGACAGTAACGGCTCCACCACGCATGAAGAAAGCCTCATCGGTAGAGGTGTGTTTAGTGAATCCTTGCTGGCGCGGGTTGAATGACGACAGAATGTTCATGGCATCCGGCCGTGATGCGCCCACGGTGAGACCAAGTCCGAAGTTGGTTCTGTAGTCACCGGCTATCCACTGTCTGACAATTCCGTTTGTCTTGCCGGAAAAGTAGAACGAATAGGAGTCGTAGAGAATGTTGTCTTTTGAACAGAATGGCTCGCCCTCGTCCTTTTGTGCGGTCAGCCCCCAAAAAAGCCTGTTACCGTATGACGAGCGGTAGCGCAAGGTAGTGGAAATGTTGTTTCCCAGATATTGTTTGTTGGGATTTTTGTCGAGCACGTCCTTTGAATGCACCTTGAATCCCTCGCGTCGGTAGAGAGGAAAGTCCATGGCTGTTGATATCTCGGTCAATATTTTTTCGGGCGGCATATTGTTGCTGCTGCCATTGCCTTTTTTGCCGTTGGTGGTCATATGGCTTTCTGTTCTGCTGCAAAAGAAAAAGAGTGGCATATAGGCAATCTCTTTATGGTATAGATTTCTGACAAAATGCAGTTCTCCGAGGCTGTACAAACCGTGTGAACGCCTTACGAGACTAATGATTGAATCTGCCTGCGCCTCGTCCAGAAACGGCATACGCAGGAGATCCGTGCGCTGTGCAGTATTGATGTTTACGGGGTTGCGGTGCATTTCAAGCAATTCGTCATACAGGCTGACACCATCGTCGCTTTCTTCTGTTTCCGGAAAATAAATGTCGGCAAATTCGTCCCACGTGACCGTTTGCGCCATTATGGCCGTAAACGGAGAAACGACAAGCAACACCATGGATAGGCATAGTTTTTTCACTGCGGTCTGTAAGATTTATTTGTACAAAAATAACAAAGTTTGCCGAATAAAGTCTTAACTTTGTTTATGAATCACTGCAAAACGCCTGAATGGAACGATTGCTTCACTATGTATGGAAAAACAGACTAATGCCCCACTGCGGTCTTGTGACCACCGGAGGGCAATCGGTAGAAGTGCTGTCGCCAGGGTTTCACAACAAGGATGCAGGTCCTGACTTTTTCTGTGCAGACATAGTGGTCAATGGCGAGGATTGGATGGGCAACGTGGAGATACACACTCTCAGTTCTGACTGGTATCGGCACGGGCATAATCGCGACAAGGCATACAACAACGTGGTGCTCCATGTGGTGGAACACGCCGACAGAGAGGTTTTTTCCGAGAGTGGTCGCATGATACCGCAGATAGAGCTGAAAATACCTGATTATGTTGTAAAGAACTATGAACACCTGCAGGTATATGAAGACTATCCTCCGTGCTATAGTCTGGCGAACAGTTTGCCTGACATTGTATCCAGGCAGTGGATGAGGCACTTGGCTGAAGAACGGTTAGAGCGCAAGGTCATGGAGATAGGCAAGCGTCTGGAATTCTGTGAATCCAACTGGGAGCGTGTATTGTTCATTACAGTGGCAAGGGCGTTCGGATTTGGTGTAAACAACGATGCTTTTGAGCGGCTGGCTGGCAACATTCCTTTTTTTGGTATAGCCAAACACCGTGACAAC
>CAVHBF010000041.1:9832-16021 GCA_963634195.1 Bacteroides thetaiotaomicron
GGCCATGTTTATGGGTCAGGCAGGTCTGCTTGACGAAACAATGATGAACACGGTGCAGTCGGGAAATATGCTGTCGGATACTTACTATGCCGGACTCAAACGCGAATATTCGTTTCTGGCAAACAAGTTCTCACTTGTCCCCATGGACGGGTGTGAGTGGAAATTCATGAGACTGCGTCCGCAGAACTTCCCTACCCTGCGGCTGGCACAGTTAGCCAGTATGTACCACAAGCAGAAACTCAGCCTGTCGGCATTGGTTGAGACCGATGACATCAATCAACTTTTCAAACTGTTTGATACGGAAGTGTCGTCATACTGGCAATGCCACTACACACTATGTGGCGACAAGGTTGCGCCATCGCGCCGTGAGCTGCGAAGAGCATCGCTTGAATCAATGGTTATAAATGCCGTTGTGCCGGTATTGTATGCCTACGGACACTACCGCTCTTCAAAAAAGCTGGAGGAAAAGGCTCTCGGATTCCTGTGCGCTATAAAGGGTGAAGACAACAGATATACCAGAATATGGCGGCAGATGGGAATGCCTGTAGGCAATGCCAGTGAATCACAGGCGGTAGTCCAACTAATGACCCGGTATTGTCTTCGCAAGGACTGTCTGCGTTGCCAGTTGGGCTACCAGTATATCAAGCGCAGGTGAAAAGGACGGGTCTTTTGCGTCCGGTTGTCTGCGGTTTTGCGTAACTTTGCCATCCATACCGCATTTACTCTTGAAATAAAACAGACTGTAACCATGATAGACTATATGTTTAGGCTGCGCATGACGGTCAGGGACTATGAGTGTGACGTGGAGGGAATTGTCAACAACGCCAATTACCTGCACTATATGGAGCATACGCGACACCAGTTTCTGCTGAGCAAGGGTATCAGCTTCATTGAACTCCACAAGAGGGGTATTGATGCCGTGGTGGCACGCATCAATGTGCAGTACAAGAGTTCGCTTACTCCAGACACGGAGTTTGAAAGTTGTCTCAACGTTGAGAAATCGGGGCTCAGATATGTGTTCAGACAAGATATCTACCGTTTGCCTGACCGCAAGCTGGCGGTCAGGGCGCAGGTGGATACCGTAGCAGTGGTTAACGGGAAACTGGGAGATTCGCCGGAACTTGCCGCGATGCTTGAATGACAGACGTTTGATATAAATCATGGTAAGTCGCGAAACACTCTGTTCAATGGCTCTAAGCCTGATGTTTCCTTACCGCTTTGGTGCGCTTAGGCAGTTGTACGATCGCATTGGTTCGGCGGAAGGCATTGTTGACAACGCTTCTAACCTGCAGTCTGTGGCGGCGGACTTCAATGTCGGCAGTTTCACCATAGATTCTGCCAGACTGCATGAGTGTCTGTTACTGGCGGAGAAAGAAGCTGAATATGCAGAAGAGAGAGGCATAAGATGCATTTCTATAAAACAGCCCTCCTACCCTATCCGATTGCGCGAAGTGTGCCCAGACGCTCCGCTTGTACTCTATCTCAATGGCCCCGCTGATCTCAATGCCTGCCATATACTGAGCGTTGTAGGTACGCGCGACAGTACAAGCTACGGGCGTGACATGATAGAGAATATCTGTGGTGAACTGGCGCAATGGTTTCCCGACCTGCTTGTTGTCAGCGGTCTGGCATATGGCACAGATATCAATGCACACCGTACGGCTCTTGACAATCAATTGTCCACTGTTGCCGTTTTGGCGCACGGTCTGGACAAGATATATCCTGCCTTGCACCGCACTGTGGCAGAGCGCATGGTTTCCGCAGGTGGCGGTTTGCTCACGGAGTTCCCCATAGGCACAAAGATAGAAAATTATAATTTCCTGCGCCGTAATCGCATTATAGCCGGCATGGCCGAGGCTACTCTTGTGATGGAGAGCCGGGAAAAAGGAGGGGCTCTGACTACGGCCCGTATGGCCAACGAGTACTCCCTGACTGTAATGGCATGCCCGGGGCGTGCTTCAGACGAAATGTCAAAGGGTTGCAACAGACTTATACGGAGCAATTCGGCAGCCATGCTTACCTGCGCTGCCGATGTGGTGGAGACTCTGGGCTGGAAGGTGGACAAACAAGCCAAGGAACAGGATGTCTCTCTCTTTGATGCGGATATGACGGGCGAAGAGCGAATCGTATATGACACTCTTGATACCGAAGGCAGGGATATCAGTTATGTGATAGTCCACAGCGGTCAACCTGTCAATGTGGTCATGTCTGTACTTTCCGAACTGGAGTTCCGCGGCATGGTGCGCCGGTTGCCGGGCGCAAAGTGGCGCAGGCTCGGATAAAGTCTTTCTGCAACAAAAGGCTCCGAGATAGTTGCATATCTCGGAGCCCTGTATACAGTTAACTGTATTTTGTCACCAAGACCATGGAAACCTTGGTCTTGGCGTGTTCTATTTCATCACTTTGAATGACTGGCTCTGACCGTCCTTAAGCGAGACGCGGATAATGAGAGTCTGTCCGCCGACAGTGGGAATGGCAGTCTCGTGTGCTTCGCCGAGGTCTTGGCTGTATATTTCCCGTCCGTCAAGGGTGTAAGCATCAATGCGGGACATTGCTATGGTGGATTGTGCGGTGAGTTTGTCACCATTGTTCTGAAGTGTCACACTCTGTGAAGTGCCGTTTCCGGCAGTTACTGTCTGAATAGCGGATATGATGGGAAGTGTTTCTGAGCTGGTATTCTCAACAATTTCGTAGATGACGGGAGTCTCGATATTCTTGAGCCATGTGATTTTCAGCTGTATGGCCTCACTCTGCTCATCGGAGAGAGCGATAGTAAGTACGCCGTTGTTGGAGGTGGGTTTTATTTCCTGCCACGTTGTGCCATCCATGGTGATAGCGTAGGTGGCATCAACAGGAAGGTTGGCAGGATCGCAATAGAGTTTAACGCTTTCGGTTTTGTTCAGTCCAGAGAGTTTGTAGACAAGATTGTTCGCATCTGCGCTGTTGAGTTGATAGGAGGCGGTGGATGTGGTTCCATTGCGGTCGGCTCCACCTGGCACAGCAATGCCTCCGGTAGTGGCGAGAGCAGGAAGGGCTGTAACGTTGGTGCCATTCACTTCTATCTCACACAGACGAAGCCATTTGTTTGAGGGCGCGCTGTTGAGTTTGAAGCGTACGTATTTGGCCTTGGTTGGAGTTATTTCGCCCTTGTTGGGAGAGAAAGGGGCAAAGTCAGTGGCGATGACATCGTTGCCGTCTGCTTGCCCCACCACGATATTCTGCGGAAGGTCAATGGTATACTTCTGGTTCTTTGTGCCGAGCACGCGGAGTGTAGTCCACTTCTTGTTGTCAGCGGATATCTGCACACTGGCGGCGGTGGCATAGTCATCGTTTGTGGTTCCCATGCATATGCGCACGTTCTTTATCTCGGTAGTGTCGGTGAGTGTCAGCTGGTAGATGTCGCCGCCGACCTGAATCTGTTTGAGGCATACATAAGTGCTGTAATTGCCGTCGCACATGAGATCGGCCGTGTGGTTCTGCCAGAAGTTCTGGGCAGGAACGGAGGTGGCGGAAACAGCGGCGGCGGTGGCAAAGCTGACGGTATTCTTTGTTGTTGACAGTTTAAGAGTCTGATTCTCGGCTGACACATTCTTGATCACCACGTAGCGCACGTAGTCTACGGGACACGTATTGTCCGTTATCTGTTCCCATTTGCTGCCGTTGGTACTGACAAGGGTGACAAAGGGATTGCCGTCAGTGTAGCTGTTGTCGAATTTCACTGCCTTGATTAGGCGAGCTTGTGGGAGCTCGTAGCCAACATAATCACCGGGTGAGAGCGTGGTATTTTCACGACTCGGCATCATTGAGGCACTTGTGGAGGAATAGCTTATGGTAGGGATGCCCCCGAGGTTTTCTGCGTTGGTCACAATGTTCGCCGTGGTGACTTTCTCGCCAAAGATGCCATTGCTGGCGTTTTTCTTCATGTATTCCGTTACAAACGGGGTAAGATAACGGTAGGATGCGTGGGTGAGACGTTCTTCGGTATTGATATAGTCACTGCCGAACCCCGACATATGATGCGCCATATAGTCGCTGTTGGTGCTGAGTGAGGGGATGTCTGTGTTGATGAGTTTGAAGTACGTGCTCCAGGCATCATCGCGATTCTCTGCAGTGGTAACGTTGAGCAGATTGACAGTTGTCAGCGCCAGTGCGCGAAGGCGAAGTACCCATGGCTTGATATCAGTGTAGAGCAGGCGTTCTCCGGCGGTCTCGGAGCTTTCAAGAGCGGAAATCACATCGCAGTTGGTGATAATCTCGTTCATGAGGCTGACAAGATCAGTGGTCTGCCCGTCGTTTTTGTATTTTGAGATTAGGGTATTGAGCGAGGAGGGGTCGTTCTTGCTGAGATAGGGGGCGAGGAAGCGGTAAGCTTTCTGTGCGGTCTCGTTTCCCGGAAGTACGCCTTTGAACGAGGCTTCCCATGATTGGCGACAGTTGAAAGCTTTGTTGTTCCATCCGAAATCGCCTGCAGAGAACAAGGGTGTCTTTGAGGCTTCGCCTTGTTCCATGGGGTTGCAGATGATTCCCTGCCGACTGGCGGTTATGCTGGCAGGGAGCGTGCTGCTACTGTTGAC
Source organism: Bacteroides thetaiotaomicron (assembly GCA_963634195.1). Taxonomy (GTDB): domain Bacteria; phylum Bacteroidota; class Bacteroidia; order Bacteroidales; family Bacteroidaceae; genus UBA6382. The sequence continues at coordinate 14,407 of CAVHBF010000041.1, forward strand.
GTTGGGCATATCATAGAAATTGCTGTACATGTCCATTGGGTAGATTTCATTTGGACCTGTGCCATTGTCGTTGCAGGGATAGTTCCACCACCAGATTACTTCACGCCCGAACTGGTTCTGTACGGTATTGAGGTCGTCATTGTTGGGTACAGACCACACTGCACCCCCTGTATAGTATACGGTGACGTTGGAGGGCATGGAACTGAGGGCTTTGAAGAAGCTGTTGAATTGCTGCTCACTTCCGGCAAACGAGCGGCAATAAATCTGCGGAGTGAAGCGAAGAGGCTTGACTGTATCAGCGGGGGCGGCGCCCTCGATATTCCACTTTGCCTCTATTGCTTTCTGAAGGTCGGTAATGCGCTGGGCGGTGAGATTCATCCCGCTCTCTGTACTGGGGATGCTAACATCATCGCAGAAGACAGCGAACTGGCGAAAGCCGAGATCGTACATGCTGCTGAATTTGATCATGATGTCGTCAATCACGGTGGAGCTGTTCATCAGGCTGTTGCCCGGATGTATAGCCCACGCCACGTTGACTTTTGTGTCATGGGCAACGCTTGCAAACTCCTGCATATCTTCACTGCTGACAAAGCCGGACGATTTCTGTTTGTCGGTAAGCTGGCTGGAATTGGGGTATGGTGTGCTCCAGCGACCGGAGTGGTAGGGATCACTCTTGGCACCATAGACATAGGTGTTCATCTTATAGCGCATCATGAAGCGGAGAAGGTCAAGGCGAACGTCCTTGGCATAGGGCTTGCCATAGAAGCCCTCAATGATGCCACGCTCTTTTAGATCGGCATAGTCGGAAATGGTAACGGTGCTGAGATCGGAGATGCCGTTGTCAAGTATCTGCTCGAGTGAGGCAAGACCTATAAAAGTGGCATCGGTGTTCTCGCCAAGCACTAGGAGCTGGGCCACGCCGTTGCCGCCGTTGGTGAGGGCAAGTACATGTCTGTCGAATACTTTGTCCTTAGAAAGGACATCTGTGTTGAGTCCCATGGTCTGTGCCATTGCCTCAGTGGCACCATTTGTTCCTTTAACACCGAGATAGACATTTGATTCGGTAGTTGATGTGGCGTGAGAGAAGCGGGTAGTGACACCCTTCTCTGCGAAGATGCCGGTAATGCGCTTTTGGGTGGCATCATCGATTCCGTTATCGCAAATCACATTCACAGTCTGGGTAAAGTTTACTTTTTCCGTTCCGGCAGTCTGATTGTGCGGGATGGGATAAATGGTGTACTGGGCCGAGATTGTCAACGGGAAGAGGAGGGTGGCTATACCAATGAACAATGATTTTTTTTTCATAGAATGGATTTAAGAAAAGAATACATATGTGTTGCTGATGTTTATCAATACTGAACGGGGCGAAAGCAATGCCGCATCCGGCAACAAAAATAGTACTTTTTGCGTAATTGTGTAGTGGCTTATCGCGCAAAAAGCATTAAAGTACAGGTTTTTGTTAGGACAGGCAGGATGTTGACTTTTTGAAGAGAGCTTGTTTTGCTAGTTTTATTTGGTTTTTTACCAGATTGTAGTAATAACCGTGGAGGGGCACTTGTTTTATGAGTCGTACTGTGAAACAATAACGAGGTGTATTGAATGAAAGAATGGGCGT
>CAVHBF010000042.1:0-15908 GCA_963634195.1 Bacteroides thetaiotaomicron
CAACGAGGCAGTCGGATACCGCAACCTTGACCGGGGGTCTTGGGGCGAGAAAGGACTGTAAGCGTAAGGAGAAAGGAAAAGACTCCTGCCAGAACAGAAAAATGACGCAAAATGAAATACTGCAAGAAAGCCTTGGCATATGCTGTATGTATGACGGCAGGACTGTGTGACATATGCGCAGTTCCCCGGTCTACGCATGGAGACACCCTTAACATTGAGAATGAGGCAGTGCGCAGCGTCATGGCCTTGTCAAATGCCCAGTTTGGAACAACGTCCTGTTCCGTGCCGCAGGAATTCTATGACAGTCCGCGTCCTTACCGTTCCGACTGGCCTGTGGGGAAAGAAATAGAGTTCTTTGATGCGACTGCGCGGGAAGTGCAAGTCCGTCTTTTTTCGGACAAGAAACGCAAAAGAGCCGATTTCACCGGGAAAGCAACACTGGAAGACGGCAAGGGGTCGTGGCTTTTCACAAATCTTTTACCTGACAGATCATATCATTATGAGGTCGCCGCTCCCGGAGGAAGGATTCTTTCAGAGGGGAATTTTGTGACAACAGGACAAGTGCGTATGATTGCCGTTGAGGGCGGCTTTAATATCCGTGACCTCGGCGGCTGGAAAGGATTGGGCGGCAAATCCGTGAAATACGGCTGGCTGTATCGCGGCGGCAGTCTTGGCGGAACCGACAAGGACGGCAACAGGAGCGACATTCCTCCTGTCGGCAAGGCGGAACTATACAGGTTGGGCATCAGAGCACAGCTTGACCTCCGCGCAAAGACAGACGGTGGGATGTATGGCGGTGAGGGCAGTCTTCACTCCTACAGTGCAGGTACGGCATTGATGCCAGCCATGGATTTCAATAACACGATGACAGATTTCGGGGCTTACAACAAGGATATGTCTGTGGTCTGCGACGTGGCATGGATAATCCATGAACTGAAGAACGGCCGCCCGGTTTATTTCAATTGCCGTCAGGGAGCAGACCGCACAGGAACCGTTGCGTTTCTGCTGGAGGGTCTGCTCGGCTGTTATGAATACAGCAATGCCGTCGGCGGCAACCAGATGGCACTGGACTATGAGCTTACGGGTTTTTCGCAGGCCAATCTGGTGGACAATTGGAAAGTCGGCACAAGTTGCCGTCCCGCTTCGGAGGCATATGCCAACACCGCCAAGCTGTTCCGCCAGCTTATTGACCTCAAGCCTGCGGAATCCGGAATAGAACTGGTTTCGTTGCAGCAGAAATGCTATTACTATCTCAATAGATATGCCAATTCAGAATGGAAAGGCGAAGCACTGCACATTGACAGTGCGGACTTGGACTGGTTCATTGTCCATATGCTGGACGGCATGGATGCAGCTTCCTACCAGCAGTTCAGACCGGAATGGGCTACCAACGGCGCAGACCTCGGAAAAGTGGCGGAGAAATGCGCGACCGTAGTGTATTATGCCCGGGATGCGAAGAACAACGGAAATTCAAGGACACGATAATATGGCAGGATTGAAATCGCTTGTAAAGGACACTGCAATATACGGGCTGAGCAGCATTGTGGGCAGGTTTCTGAATTATCTGCTTGTCCCGCTGTATACGGCAAAGATATCGGCATCATCGGGAGGCTACGGCGTGGTGACAAACCTCTATGCATACACAGCTCTGATACTGGTGCTGCTCACCTTTGGGATGGAAACCACGTTATTCCGTTTCGCCAACAAGGAGGGCGAGAATCCCGATACCGTATTTTCTACGGCAATGAGCGTGGTCGTTGCCCTCTGCACAGTGTTCCTTCTGCTGGTTTTCGGCTGCATCGATTCCATAGGTGCTTTTCTTGGCTATGCAGACCGCCATTCATATATACTCATGATGGCCACTGTCGTTGCCCTTGACGCAATACAGGCGTTGCCGTTCTGTTATCTGCGTTTCAGGAAACAGGCAGTCAAGTTTGCTTCCCTCAAGTTGCTTTTCATTGTGTTGAACATAGGCGTAAACGTATGGTATTTTCTGGTGCTGGGCAAGAGCGACGTGTTCTACGTGTTCAGCATCAACCTGGTCTGCACGGCACTGATAACCGTGTTTTTCATCCCGGAGTTCCTCCGCATAAAATGGTCGTTCCGCGGAACTTTGCTGAAGAATATGCTCGGCTATTCGTGGCCGATACTCGTGCTTGGCATTGCGGGCATTCTTAACCAGACGGCCGACAAGATCATATACCCTTACGTGAAGCCTGGTCTGCAGGGCGAAGTGGAACTGGGAGTCTACGGGGCGTGTGTCAAGATTGCCATGATAATGGCCATGATTACACAGGCTTTCAGATATGCCTATGAGCCGTTTGTGTTCGGCAAGGCGGGCGACAGCGACAGCAAGTCCGTGTATGCGCAGGCAATGAAATATTTTGTCATATTCACGCTTCTTGCTTTTCTGGTAGTAGTGGCCTACCTTGACATTCTGAAGTTTGTCATAGGTCCGGATTATTGGGCCGGGCTAAAGGTCGTGCCGATTGTAATGGTTGCGGAAATACTTATGGGCGTATATTTCAACCTGTCGTTCTGGTACAAGCTTATCGACAAGACGATTTGGGGTTTGTGGTTCTCAGGTGCGGGCTGCATAGTGCTTGTCGCCGTCAACATAGTGTTCATTCCACGTTACGGCTATATGGCTTGCGCCTGGGGCGGAGTGGCCGGTTATGCCACTGCCATGCTACTGTCGTATTTCATCGGTCAGCGCAAAAATCCTGTGCGCTATCCTTTGGCGAGCATAGGAGTCTATGTCGCAATAGCATCGGCGTTTACGGCAATAATGCTGTTGATGCCAGATGACTGGTCGTTGTTCTGGCGATTGGGTGTCAACACCTTGTTGGTAGCATTGTTTGTGGGGCACATTCTCAGACACGACCTGCCCCTTGGCTCATTGCCGTTTGTGGGAAAACTTTCAGTAAAAAGAAGAGACAAGTAACGTAAAGGCCGTTGGATGCCAATGATTGTTGCAGCCAACGGTCCTTACATCGGCATACACAAAACAGCTACAGCTGTTCCAGAAATTTTATGCGGCTTTCTGTGGAAGGGTGTGTGCTGAACAAGTTGTTGAACCAGCAGCCTGTGCCGTTGTCCGTGAGAGCCTGCGGGTGTATGATGAACAGTTGCTCAATGTCTTCACGTCCGTTGCTGACGGAATAGGGGTTGCCGCTGATTTTCCTCAGTGCCGAGGCCAGGGCAAGGGGATTCCCGCACATTTCCGCCCCTCCTGCATCGGCCATATATTCGCGTTTGCGACTTATGGCGAAGCGGGTGAGCAGGGTGAAGAAATAGCCTATGGCGGCAAGCACCGCAGCAAGCAGCATGACGACAAGAACCATTGCCCCGCCGTTGCCTTTCTTGTTGCGGCTGTTACCTCCCCCGAACATGAAAGCATGCCACATGGCACGCAGTGCCACTGCCATCACCGTTGACATTATTCCGACAAACACGATGCTGACGATCAGCAGTCTGGTGTCGCGGTTCCGTATGTGTGTCAGTTCGTGGGCTATGACCCCGGTCAGTTCGCCGTCGTCAAGCGTTTCGCACAGCCCTGTTGTTACGGTAACGGTATACGTCTTGTTGTCAATGCCGGAAGCAAAGGCGTTGAGTTCCGGCGAGTCAATGACATTGATCTGCGGCATGGACATACCGCAGGTCATGGTAAGGTTCTCCACGATGTTGTACACGCGCGGGTTCTCCCTGCGCTGCAGCGGTCGGGCTTTGGTGGCGTGCCTTATCATAGAGGTGTTCATCAGATATGCAAAGGCAAACCACACGCCCACTATGACCAGAGCCCACGGAGCTGTCTCCACAAAATATTGCGCGCCGAGGCGGTTTCTTTCGGCATCGCTGTAATAGTCGCCGGCAAGCTGCAGGTAGGCCATCCCATAGCAGAACAGAGCAACCATGGCAATGACAATCACGGGAAACAGCATCAACAGCATTACGGAGCGTGCGTTGTTGCGCCGCTGCTGCGTGTACAGTCCTACGTATCCCATTTGGCGGATTTCTCGTTGGAACGGTTAGAAACTTATTTCCGGGGCTTTGTCGAGAGTCTCCCTGTCGGCGGCGGCGATTTCGAACATGGGTTCTTTCTGGAAACCGAACATTCCGGCTATGATATTGGCGGGGAAAGTCTGCACGGCGTTGTTGAGTTCCCTCGTTGCCGAATTGAAGAATCGTCGCGAAGCCGCCAGCTTGTTCTCGATATCGCTTATCTCGGTCTGCAGCTGGAGGAAGTTCTGGTTGGCTTTCAGATCAGGATAGGCTTCGAGGCTTACTTTCAGATTTGCCAGAGCCGATGTCAGCCGGTTCTCGGCCTGAATCTTGTCGTTTATATTGTTTGCGCTCATCGCCGCCGAACGAGCAGCCGTGACGTTTTCAAGTACCGTCTTTTCGTGGGAGGCATAGCCCTTTACGGTAGAGACAAGTTGCGGAATGAGGTCGTGTCGCTGTTTTAGCTGCACGTCGATGTTGGCGAAAGCGTTCTCGCGGTTGTTGCGCATGCGCACGAGTCTGTTGTAGAGTCCGATTGCCCAGAATACGAGAATCGCTACAACGGCAATAATAATGATGACAGTCATGGCAGTAATGTTAATAATGGCGTTTATAGATACGTGGGCAAAAGTACACAGAAAATTGTTGCCGCAGGACTGGTAAACGGTAAAAATCGCAAAAATAGGTTATAAAGTCCTACCTGCCGGTTTTTCCGCCTGTGGCGGAGAGCGACTTGAGTCCTTCCGTGATGCGGTTGAGACCGTCGGTGAGGCGCGTGCGCGGGCATGCTGTATTGATTCGTATGAACCCTTCGCCCTCCTTGCCGTACATGGAGCCTGCGTTTATCCATACTTTGTACTTGTGCAGCAGGAACTTTTCAATCTCCGCCGAGGGTGTGCTCAGAGCGGAGCAGTCCACCCAGGCAAGGTAGGTGCCCTCCATTTCCGTTACGGGGCACGAGGGCAGTTCCGCAGTAAAGTGCGAGCGCACTTTCTCATAGTTGTCGGTCAGGTATTCGCGCAGGTCGTCCAGCCACAGTTCTCCCTGTGTGGAATAGGCAGCTGTCAGGGCTTCAACGCCGAGGGGATTTACATCGCACACCTCGTTAATGTTGACAGCCCTGTCTATACGTTCCCGCACCGCGGGGTCTTTGCATATGATGTTGGCAATCTGCAGTCCCGCGATGTTGAAGGCTTTGGTGGGCGAACAGCATACGACAGCATTTGCAGCCAGTTTGCCGGGCAGAGAGCCGACAGGCGTGTACTTGTTGCCGTGGAGCGTCAGTTCTCCGTGGATTTCATCTGAGATCAGACGTACCCCGTGTTGTTCGCATAGCGTGGCGACGGCAGTGAGTTCTTCGGGAGTCCATACCCTGCCACCCGGATTATGGGGATTGCACAGCAGCATGAGCCGTGCCCGTGGGTGCGACAGTTTCCTGCCGAGGTCATCCAGATTCATCCGATAGCTCCGGATATTTCTGTCGTAGACGAGCGGGTTGCTAATCGTCTCGCAGCCGTTGTTGCGTATGGAAGAGTAAAAACAGTTGTAGACAGGCCCTTGCACTATGACCTGATCGCCGGGCAAGGTCAGTGCCTTGATGACGGCAGAGAGGGCGGGAACCACTCCCGAGGTATATATGATGTCTTCGGAGGCTATCTGCCAGCCGTGTCTCCTCTTGAACCATCGGCACACGGCATCGTAGTATACAGGAGGGACGCGGGTGTAGCCGAAGATGCCGTGGTTCACGCGCTTCTTCAGTGCAGCGGTGATGCACGGTGCGGTTTCAAAGTCCATGTCGGCCACCCACATCGGGATAATGTCCGCGTCATCGGCGGAGTCCCATTTGCTGGAATTGGTGCCGTGCCGTTGTGTGAGTTTGCTGAAATCAGCGGTCATGGTTTCCGGGTTGTAATCCGGCAGTCTGCCGGGGCTTTGATGTTGCTGTCAATAATGATGTCGCCGTAGCTGTCCGCCACGATGTGTCCGGAGGTGGGGTTCTTCACGCTTTTGATATGTCCGCATATGTCCGCCTGCAGTGTGGAGTATTCAAAGGCACGGTCGCATTCGGCATCAAAGGTACAGTTGTCGACTGTCAGATCGCTGGCGTAACAGAGCGGCTGCTCGCCGGTGATATGGCAGTTGACGAGTCGCAACCCCCTTGAGTGCCACCCTATGTATTCTCCCTTGAGCTCGGAGTCGTATATGCAGATGTTGTCTACCTCCCAGAAAGCGTCTTTGGTGTCAATGCGCGCGTTGTGTATTTCCACGTTCCTGCAATATTGGAACACATAAAGGGAGTCGGTCTCCAGATTGTTTGCCATTATGCCGTTGCAATGCATGAAAGGATAGGTGCCTCCGTGCAGTACCACGTTGTCAAGAGTCAGCCCGCTGATGCCCCAAAACGTTTCGTCGGCATCGTTGATGACCACGTTTTTGAGCGACAGGTTCTTCATTTCGCGGAAGAATTTCGGAGAGTCTATCACGCAGTCCTCCATGTGCATGTTGTCGGAATACCAGATGGCGGAACGTGCTCCTGTAGCGAAATGGCAGTTGCGTATGTCGGAGTCCTTTACGTGCCACAGGGGATATTTGCCCTCAAAGAGGCAGTTGCGGCACACAATGCCGCTGCATTCCTTTACGGCCGACTCGCCGTCGGTTATGCGCACATGGTCAAGCTCCGTGTCGCTGATGCCGAACAGCGGGCGTTCGCCTCCGAAGACTTTGTTTGTGATTTTGTTCATGATATTCGGATTATTATGGTTCTTGGATGTTGTCTTGTCCGTGGGGTGGTTTTGTGCTGTTGCCGTTCTTCCATTTGAGCCGTGCCAGCGCGGTCAGAAACACGGTTCCTCTGAAGCACAGCTCTATGCACATGGCCAGCCATGCCCCGCGCAGCCCCATGGAGGGGGTTAGGATTGCTATCAGCACTATGCGCACGCCCCAGATGCTCATCAGGTTTATGATGCACGGAACGACAGTCCGGGCAATGCCAGCAAAGACACCGCAGCCCACAATGGCCGCTGCAAACAGCGGTTCAGCAAAAGCCTCTATGCGCAATATTTCCGTGCCAAGCTGCCGTATTTCGTCTACGGGAGTCATGATTGCCAGTGCATGGGGAGCGCAGACATACATGACCACACCCGTCAAGGTCATTACCGCCATGCCTGTTGCCACGGAAATCCATGCGAACCGCTTTGCCAGCCCACCACGTCCGGCTCCGAGACTCTGTCCTGCCAGAGTCGTGGCAGCATCGGCAATGCCGAACCCCGGCATATAACACAGACTCTCCACTATGATGGCAAACGAGTTGGCTGCGAGTGCTACTGTACCCAGCGGTGCTATCATGGCCGTCGTGGCGATGTATGCCGAAGTCATGGCCACTTGCTGCAGTCCTGTCGGCACACCGATGCGGACGGCGCGCCATACCGTTCTGCGCATAGGGCGGAAACTCCCGTCGTCCTGAAGCAGGTTGAGTTCCCTGCTACGGCAGCACAGGAGATACATTGTCACTGCGGCTGTTGTGATTTCCGCCAGCACGGTGCCTATAGCGGCTCCGGCGACCGACAGTCCAGCACCGGGCATCCATACTTTCTGCCCTATCAGACCGATGGGGCGTGACGGAAAGATGAGAAAGAAGTTGAATACCACGTTGAGTCCCATCATGACCATGCTCATTATGCTGGGGGTTATCATGTCGCCACTGCTGCGCAGCATTCCGTAGCCGAACACCGTGAACTGAAAAGCCGGAAGTCCCAGGGCTATCGTTGCCAGATAGACAGACGCGGAACGGTTGACGGATTCTGTACCACCCAGCCATCCGGGGAGCACCGGACTGAGTGACAGAGCCGCCAGCCCCACAGCCGCACTTACGGCAAGCACCGACACCATGCCTTGACGCATGATGCTCCGCGCCTTGTCGCTACGTGCAGCACCAAGCTGATGGCTCACCTGCACATAGAACCCCATTGCAGCAGCCGAGCAGAGACTGCCCATGAGCCACGTGGTTGTCTCCACCAGTCCTATTGAAGCAGAGGCTTCGGCTCCGAGACTGCCCACCATGGAAGCATCGATATATTGCATCATGGTGGTCGTGAGCTGTGCCAGAATAGCCGGGACTGACAGGCTGAATACAAGGCGGACTTGCTGACCTGCGGTCATGGGTGTTCCCCGGCGTATCATTCCGAGAAGCCGGTCTTTCGGCGAGATGGCGTTCATGTTCCTGTCCTGCACGGTTTTGCGGTGCAAAGTTACTAAACGGGAGTTACAACGGCAAAAAGTTATGCCACTATCCGAAACAAAGGTAAGGATACCCCCGTTCCGCGTCAGGAAACGGAACGATTGGCATTGCCGGAAATATGATGAGGATGTCCAACAAAAAAACGTTTTTCCTTTCCGTTGTCTTCGGTTTGAGCTAACTTTGCCCGCAAAAACGAGCATATTATGGGCATAACCAGACTGTTGCGACCTGTGTTTGACAGAAGATACGAGAAACTGAGGTACAACGAGCTACATGCCGCGGAAGAGCAAAGGAGGTTGCTGACCGGTATGGTGCGCCGGGCGCGCGACACCGAATACGGCAGACAGCACGGTTTTGCGTCCATAGGCGGTTATGACGACTTCGTGCGTAGAGTACCGGTCAACACCTATGAGGAGCTGAAAGGCAGTATTGACCGAATGCGCCATGGAGAGGCAGACGTGTTGTGGCCCGGCAGGGTGAAGTGGTACGCCAAGTCTTCGGGCACTACCAACGACAAGAGCAAATACATTCCCGTGAGCCGCGAGGGACTCCGCGACACCCACTATGCCGGCGGTGGCTGTACAGTGACCTACTACCTGCACAACAATCCGCAGAGCCGTCTCTTTGACGGACGTTCGCTGATACTCGGAGGCAGCCATGAGCAGAACTATGATGTCAGGGAAAGCCTTGTGGGCGACCTCAGTGCCATACTCATAGAGAACATCAACCCGTTGGTGAACCTTATAAGGGTGCCGGGAAAGAAAACCGCCCTGCTTGGCGATTTCGAGGTGAAGCGCGACCGCATAGCCAGAGAATCCCGCAGCATGAATGTCACCAATATCAGCGGAGTCCCGTCATGGATGCTGTCGGTGCTTACACGGCTTCAGGAAATCACTGGACAGACCGACATAAGTGCTGTGTGGCCGAACCTTGAGGTGTTTTTCCATGGTGGTGTGTCTTTCACCCCCTACCGCGACCGCTACCGGGAGATTATAAGTTCCGCCAAGATGCACTATATGGAGACCTACAACGCCAGTGAGGGCTTTTTCGGGGTGCAGAACGATTTGACAGATCCGGCTATGCTGCTGTTGACCAGTCTGGGTGTATTCTATGAGTTCATACCGCTTGAAGACGTGGGCAAGGACTGTCCCGCTGCCGTGCCGGTATGGCAGGTGGAGACAGGCCGTAACTATGCCATGGTGATAAGTACCACGAGCGGACTGTGGCGCTACCAGATAGGTGATACCGTGAAGTTTACCGGTCTGAACCCTTACAAGTTCTTTATCAGTGGCAGGACAAAGAGTTTCATAAACGCGTTCGGCGAGGAACTGATTGTTGACAACGCCGAGAAAGGACTCCGGCAGGCCTGTTTGGTGACCGGGGCGGAAGTCGCCGAGTATACCGCCGCCCCTGTATTCATGGACGCCCACGGCAAGTGCCGTCATCAATGGGTGATAGATTTCCGCAGAGAACCTGCCGATTTGGAGCAATTTGCCGCAGAACTTGACTGCGCCTTGCAGAAAATAAACTCCGACTATGAAGCCAAACGCTACAAGGATATAACGCTGCAGCCCCTGCAGGTCGTGAAAGCTCCTCGCGGGCTGTTTGACCAATGGCTCAAGAGCAAGGGCAAGCTGGGCGGACAGCACAAGGTTCCGCGGCTGTGCAACGATCGCAGGATAATAGAAGATGTTCTTGCCATGATGCCTGCTGGCTGAACGGTGCGTGTTCCACGGTTTCCACATATGTTCATGAAGAAGCTGCATACAGTGTTTTTGCCGATGGTGGCCGTTGCCTTGTCATTGGTGGGGTGTGCACGCCCCGGCAGTCCTGACGGTGGGCCTTATGACGAGACCCCGCCGAGGGTAGTGGGCGCAAACCCGGTTGGGGGGGCTGTCAATGTCCGTCCCCACAAAATAGAGATATATTTTGATGAGTTCGTGAAGCTTGAGAAAGCGGCAGAGAAGGTGGTCATTTCCCCCCCACAGATAAACATGCCCGAAATAAGCGCAGCCGGGCGCAAGATAAGGATAAAGCTGCTTGACAGCCTAAAGGACAACACTACCTATACCATAGATTTCGGCGATGCCATAGTGGACAACAATGAGGGGAATCCCATGGGCAAGTACACCTACACCTTTTCAACGGGAAAAAGGCTTGACACCATGGAGGTGTCGGGCAAGGTGCTTGATGCCAGCAATCTGGAACCGGTAAAGGGCATCGTGGTGGGACTCCACTCCGACACCACGGACACCGCTTTCACTACCAGAGCCTTCGAACGAATGGCACGCACCAACGGCAGCGGAGAGTTTACCGTCAAGGGAGTGGCTCCAGGCCGCTACCGCATCTATGCCCTTCAGGACGCTGACGGCAACTACGCGTTCAACCAGAAAAGCGAGAAGATTGCCTTCTGCCGCCAGATTATAGAACCGCGCCACTTTGCCGACGTGAGGAATGACACCATCTGGCGCGATTCCACGCATTTCGACTCGGTGAAGGTTGTGCCCTATACCCACTTTGTGCCAGACAACGTAGTGCTGCTGGCCTTTACCGAGTCAACCCTCAATCGCCACCTGCTCAAGACGGAGCGTAAAGTGCCAGAACATTTCGAGGTTTATTTCACGGGGATTTCCGCCAAGAGCCCGGTCATAAAGGGGGTTGACTTTGACGAGAGCAAGCTTGTCGCCGAGTGTTCGGCCAACAACGACACCATAGCATACTGGATTGCCGACACTGCGCTGGTGCATACCGACACGCTTACGGCAAACCTGACCTATGAGGAGAACGACTCGCTGGGCAATTTTGTAGAGCGCACAGAGGAGATACAATTCGTGAGTCGTCTGCCGCGTTCACGTCAGATCAAACTGGAGCAGCAGGCTTACAGGGACTGGCAACAGGAGCAGGAGAAACTACGGAAACGCAAGCTGCCGTATCTCACCGAACGCCCGCCCGAAATTCTCAACCTGTCGTACAACGGAGGTTCGGCACTTGACCTCTACGACAACATAAGGTTCAGGTCGCCCGAACCGCTGTTGCAGGCGGACACAGCCAAGTTCCACCTTTATCTGAAGCAGGACACTCTCTATGTGCCGGCTCCGTTTGCAGTCCGGAAAAATGCCGGAAGCTCCATGGGGTATACACTCTACGGAGAGTGGCGTCCGGAGCAGAAATATGCGCTGGTGGTGGACTCGGCGGCATTTACAAGCATATACGGCAAAGTGTCGGAGAAGATAGATTTCCGTTTTTCCATTCCCTCACTTGACAACTATTGCACCTTTACCGCTGTCATTGACGGATGCAGCGATTCCACCGTGGTGGTGGAGTTGCTCGACAAGTCCGACAAGGTAGTCCGCCGTGAGCGCACGGTTGACGGCAAAGCCAACTTTTTCTTTCTGAAGCCCGGAGGCTATTTCATGCGTGCCTTTGTTGACCGCAATGGCAACGGCAGGTGGGACGAGGGAAGTTATGCCAAAGGGGAACAGGCGGAAGACGTGTACTACTACCCCTCGCAACTTACCATGCGTGCCAAGTGGGATCTTGAACAGACATGGAATCTTCAAAGCACAGACAGAACAAGGCAGAAGCCCGAGTTGATTACCAAGCAGAAGCCTGACAAGGAAAAAACCATACAGAACCGCAACGAGGAACGTGCAAAAAAATGGAAATAGTTCCGGAGAACTGCGCTTACGAAAGACACGCCAGCATGAATCGCATTGCAGGAATGCTGACAGGCATCGGGCGGACATCGGCAAGGGGTGTCCTTGCGGTGTGCATGGTATTGGCGGCGACCGTTGCCGGCATTGCGGCGAGGGGGCAATCGGCTTTCAGATCAGGCGAGGTGCTGCAGTACAACCTCTACTATAACTGGAAATTCATTTGGGTCAAGGCAGGCAGTGCCACAATGAGCATTGTGCGCTCCACCTATGGGGACACGCCCATCTACCGCACGCGTCTGCTTATGAGGGGGACGGGGGAGGCCGATGACTATTTTGTACTGCGCGACACCCTGCTTAGCTATACGGCCTGCGAAGACCTGCGCCCTCTGTACTATTCCAAGAAAGACATGGAGGGGACATCCTATCGCTCCAGAGAAGTGTGGTACTCCTACACCGACAGGAAATGTCGGGTCCGGCAGAGCTATCGGCGCAAGGACGGGCGTGTCACCGAACGGGACGAACTTTTTGCCGCACAGGTCTATGATATGCTCAGCATCATGCTGAAAGCCCGCAATTTCAGCACTTCGGGATGGAAGCCGGGCAAGCGCATTCGTTTTCTCATGACCGACGGCAAAGGGGTGGACAACCAAACGCTCATATTCCGCGGCAGACAACAGGTCAAGATGAAGAACAACCACAAAACCTATACATGCCTCAAACTGTCGTTTGTGGAATCCGATGACCGCGGCAATGAGAAAGAGGTAATCACATTCTATGTTACCGATGACGCAAGGCACATTCCCGTGCGTTTGGACATGTTTCTGCGGTTCGGTTCGGCCAAGGCGTTCTTTGTTGGCGGCAAAGGCATGAAGTAAAGGGATGTGGTGATTTTTCGCACACTTTCGGTCTGAAAGTGCATATTTGGGGCGGCAAAAGAGGCGGAACTTGAAGAAAAGCCGTATTTTTGCAACGTATAACAACAAAAATCAGAAAACACACGGAAAACATGTCATTCACAAGGATTACCGCTGCTGAGGCAGCCGCTCTGGTCAAGGACGGGCAGACAGTAGGTCTCAGCGGTTTTACTCCGGCAGGTGCGCCCAAGAGCATACCTGCCGAGATTGCAAAGAAAGCGGAGGCGGAGCACGCCGCCGGACGTTCGTTCAAAATCAATGTCTTTTCGGGAGCCAGTACGGGGCAGAGCTGTGACGGCGAGCTGAGCAACCAGCACGCCATCTGTTTCCGTGCGCCATACACCACCAACGGGGACTTCCGCAAGCATGTCAACGCCGGCGAACTGGCGTACTCCGACATCAATCTTTCCAATATGGCCACCCAGATACGTCAGGGTTATTTGGGTGAGGTGCATTGGGCTGTCATTGAAGCCTGCGAGATTGAAGAGATTGGTGACAAGGCGCGCATCTATCTCACTGCGGCGGGAGGCATCAGCCCCACAGTGGCGCGGCTTGCCAAAAACGGTATTTTCGTAGAGGTCAACGTTTTCCACAGCAAGGCATCCATGGGCATCCACGATGTCTATGAGATAGAAGACCACCCGTACCGCACGCCCGTGATGATTACCAAAGCCAGCGACCGCATCGGCAAGCCGTATGTTGAGGTCGACAAAAACAGAATACTGGGCGTGGTGGAGTGCAATATCCCCGACGAAGCCCGCTCATTCAAAGACCCCGACCCCATAACCAGCCAGATAGGTCAGAATGTGGCCGATTTCCTTCTGTATAATCTGCGCGAAGGACTTATCCCAAAGACTTTCCTCAATCTGCAGAGCGGTGTCGGATCGGGAGCCAATGCTGTACTTGGGGCGTTGGGACAGTGTCCGGAAGTACCCGATTTCAATATATACACCGAGGTTCTGCAGGATGCGCCTGTAGGGCTGATGAAGCAGGGACGAGTGCTTTCAGCCTCGACCTGCTCGTTGACTGTCACCAACGAATGTCTGCAGGACATCTACTCCAACATGGACTTCTTCAAGGACAAGCTGGTTATCCGTCCATCGGAAATTTCCAACTGTCCCGAAGTAATCGCCCGCATAGGCGTATGCTCACTTAACACGGCCATTGAGGCAGATATCTACGGTCACGTCAACAGCACCAAGATATGCGGTACCAAGATGATGAACGGCATCGGCGGTTCGGCAGATTTTACCAACAACGCCTACCTGTCCATCTTCACATGTGGGAGCACCACCAAAGGCGGTGCCATTTCAAGCATCATACCGTTCTGCTCGCACATAGACCACACGAGCCACTTCATAGATGCCATAATCACCGAATACGGCGTGGCAGACCTCAGGGGCAAGTGCTCCATGCAGAAAGCGGATGCCATCATCAGCGTGGCCCATCCGGACTACCGCCCCCTGTTGCGCGAATATCTCAAGCATGCCGAGAAATTCGGTGGGCACACCCACCATTGCCTGAGTGCGGCATTCGCCATGCACGACACGTTCCTGCGCAAGGGCGATATGCGCCTCACCGATTTCAGCGAATATATCAAGTAGCAGACCGCCTTGCGGCAACACATACAAACATATACAATGACAAAAAAAATGTTGATATCCGTTGCCTTGTGCGCAACGGCAGCTGCGCCGGTTTCGGCGCAAAAGGAAATAACGCCACAGATGCTGCAACAGTTCAGGGACAGCTATAAGTCCGTCGGTGCCGACAAGGCATTGGACAATGCCGTTGCGGCCAACGACATCAAGGTGCTTGCGCTCAACAACGAGACCATGGCGCAGTTTGACACCGAGTTCTCCGACAAGGTCAACTCAAAGGGTATCACCAACCAGAAAGGCTCCGGGCGATGCTGGCTTTTCAGTGGGCTCAACGTATTGCGTGCCAAAATGATAGCCAAATACAATCTGGGTGCTATGGAGTTCTCTGAGAACTTCTGCTTTTTCTATGACCAGCTGGAGAAGTCGAACCTCTTTCTGCAGGCTATTGTAGACAATGGCGGCAAGCCAATGGATGACCGTACGGTCGACTGGCTGTTCCACAATCCGCTGAGCGACGGCGGTACATTTTGCGGCGTGGCTGATGTGGTTTCCAAATACGGGCTGGTGCCCTCAACCGTGATGCCAGAGACATTCTCCTCCAACAGCACGGGCACCTACTCCATGCTTCTCAAGACCAAGCTCCGCGAATATGGGTTGGAGCTGCGCAGGATGATTGCCGGAGGCAAGAGCAGCAAACAGGTGATGGAAAAGAAAGTTGAAATGCTTGGCGTGGTCTACAAGATGCTCGTGAGGTGCTTCGGCGTGCCACCCCAGAAGTTCAACTATACTCTGCGCAATGCTGCAGGCAAAGTGATAAGTACCAAGGAGTACACTCCCAAATCCTTCTATGACGAACATATCGGCATTGACCTTGCCAACAACTATTTCATGTTTATGAATGACCCTTCGCGCGAGTACTACAAGACCTATGAAATTGATCTCGACCGCCATACTTACGATGGGCACAACTGGGTGTTCCTCAATGTGCCGATGCAGGATATCAAGGATATGGCAATAGCTTCCATCAAGGACAGCACAATGATGTATATGTCGTGCGATGTGGGCAAGTACAACGACTCCAAGCGCGGTTACTCTGATCCCGACGTATACAACTATGGCGAGATTTTCGGCGTGGATTTTCCAATGGACAAGAAAGACCGCATATCCACCTTTGCTTCCGGCTCTTCGCACGCTATGACTCTCATGGCCGTGGACATTGACGGGCAGGGCAAGGCAAAGAAATGGATGGTGGAAAACTCTTGGGGACCAACATCAGGTTTTAAAGGACATATAATTATGTCTGACAAGTGGCTTGACGAATATCTTTTCCGCCTTGTGGTGGCAAAGAAATATGTGCCGACCAAGTTGGCTGATATGATGAAACAAAAACCGATTATGTTGCCGGCTTGGGACCCTCTCTTTCAACCGGAGCAGTAATTAGGGTCTGCTAATTAAATTCAACTTACTGACACACAACAATATAACCCATGTAAAATTTGCA
>CAVHBF010000043.1:0-4356 GCA_963634195.1 Bacteroides thetaiotaomicron
TGTACATTCGAGACTGCCAAGTCCCCATGCATGATATAGAAAACTGCTGTTCATCTCTGTAACTTTGTTTGTGGTTATTCAAAGATACAAATGTTCAGCGGTTTTCTTCTGTTACATTGTTATTTTATCACTCGAAATGTCGGATGAACCTTGTTTTCTTGTGGATTGTTGCCTTTGATATTGGTCATGAGGTTTCGCGAGACGGCGAGTGCTAGAACTGAAATTCTGATGCCGGGAATGTTGTTGAGTACCTTGGCGCATGCCATGATGGTAGCGTTAGAGGTGATGACATCGTCAACAATCAGCACGTGTTTGCCTTGCAGACAGTTGTGGTGTATCACGAATGTGTCGTCCACGTTGGCCGCCCTTTCCGAGGGCGTGAGTCTGGTTTGGCTGATACGGTAGTGGCGGCGGCTGACCGAACGAGTGTCTAAGGTAATGCCTGTCAGGCGGCTGATGCCCTTTGCCAGCTCAAGGCTTTGGTTGTAGCCGCGGTGCATCTGTCGGCGTTTAGATATCGGTACGGGTATTATGGCATCTATAGTTTCGAAAAACCCAGTGTCGTTAAGGCTTTGTACCATGAGCGGGGCCATGTGGCGGCCCAGCCGGTGGCGGTTGTGGTATTTCAGGTCAAGCACAATCCGCCGTTGGCTGTTGTCGTGGTCGTACACCAGAAATGCAGCGGCTCTCTCTATGGGAACCCTTAGCCACAGGGTGCGCTCAAGTGTGTTCCCTATGTGTCCGTCGGCAAACTCGGAAATGTTGAGTTCAAGCAGGCAGCCTGCGCAGATGCCTTTTTCCTGCGTGTGGAGCCGTCTGCCGCATATTGAGCAGTGGCGCGGCAGCAGAAATTCCACAATGTCGTCTATGACAGGAACTTTCATAACTGTTGTCTGGCTGTAAAAAGCTGTTTCTCCACCGTTTTAGTCACTGTTTCTCTAATGCCTTGAACAAAGCTTTTGCCGCCTCATCGGGTGTGGCGTGTTCTTCAAGCAGGCATACAAACTTGCTACCTATTATGCAGCCGTTGGAATTCTGCTGTGCAGCCGTGAGGGTGGCTTTGTTTGAAATGCCGAACCCTACGAGGGTTGGGTTGTGCAGCCCCATGGCCTTTATGCGCTTGAAATAGTCTATGGTGTCTGGACCGAACGCGTTTTGCACTCCTGTGGTTGCATCGGTAGACACCTGGTAGATAAATCCATGTGTGTTGCTGTCAATCAGTTGAATGCGCTCTTCGCTAGTGTGTGGTGTGATAAGCATGACGATACTGATGCCGTAGCGGTCGGCAACCGGTTTGTAGTCCCTTGTGTAGACATCAAACGGCAAGTCTGGGATAATGGCTCCGTCAATACCGCAGCAGTTGCACTCCTGGCAGAATTTCTCGAATCCGAATTTGACAATTACGTTGAGATAGCCCATCAGCAGTACGGGTATGCGTATTTCCCGGCGCATGTTTACGAGTTGGCAGAAGAGGCGGCGCAGCGACATGCCGTTGTGCAGTGCTTTGGTGGCTGCCCGTTGTATCACCGGCCCGTCTGCCATGGGGTCGCTGAAAGGGATGCCTATTTCTGCCATGTCGGCACCGTTGTCCTGCAGTGCCCTCAATACCGGCATGGTACTGTCAAGGCTGGGGTGTCCGGCACAGAAATATATTGATATGACACTGCCGGACTTTCGTTCAAAGAGTTGGTTTATTCGGTTCATGATAAGGCTTGTTTTATTCTATTGTTTGCCGTTGTCCTGCCTCTTGTCTGGAAGTGCAGAGGACAGCTGGGCAAGATTGTCCATATACTGTTTTAGCATGGATATGTCCTTGATTGCAGGCTGTGTCTCAAAACAGCTGTTGAGGTCGTAGCCTGCGAGCATGGGGTGGCTGAAAGCCATAGTTCGGGACTGGTTCTCGAGCGACAGTCCTCCGCTCAGCAGAAAGGGTGTTGTTCCGCTGTAGTTTTCCAGTAGTGAGTGGTCAAAACTCCTGCCGCTTCCCCCTCCGAGCTTTGTGGCTGTGTCAAAGAGGAAACAGTCAGTCGTGCCGTTGTAGTCTGCGGTGCGGAGAAGATTTTGCTTGCTGTCTATGCCAAAAGCTTTGACAATCATGACATTGGGGAAAAGCTCTTTCAAAGTCCTGCATACGGTGGGTGTTTCACTGCCGTGCAGCTGTATGATGTCAAGCCGGAAATCGTTTATGTGCGACATGATGAAATCCGTGCCGGCATCAACGAAAACTCCCACACGCTTGGCTCTCGCTGGCAGATAGGCGGGCTTGCGGTCTACATTGCGTGGCGACGACGGACAGAAGATGAATCCCATCCAGTCCACGCCAAGCTTTTCCACCTCAAGGATATTGTCTGCCAGACGCATTCCGCACACTTTTATTATCGGTGGCCGTCGCATGATTTGTCTGTCCTGTATGATTGTTGCAACATTTCCATGAAGACCTGCAGTTCACCTGCGGGGTCATCGGCTTTCATGAACCGCTCGCCCATGAGGAATCCCCTATAGCCGTACAGGCGGAGCGATCTGATGTCCGCCGGGTCAGACAGTCCGCTCTCGCTTATCTTCGTAAACTCGGGCGGAATCTTGGATGCGAGGTCCACGGAGGTCTGTGTGTCAGTCTTGAAAAAGTGGAGATTGCGGTTGTTTACGCCTACCACATTGATATCGGTGCCAATGTAGTCAAGTTCCGCCTCTTCGTGTATCTCAAGCAAGGTTTCAAGCCCGAGTTCTCTGGCCGTGTGGGCAAACGAGAGACACTGCCCTTTGGTCAGGCAGGCGGCTATCAGCAGAATGGCATCGGCTTCCGCCTCCCGGGCTTCGAAAATTTGGTATTCGTCAACGACGAACTCCTTCCTCAGGATGGGAATGCTGACAAGCGGACGCACGGTGCGTATGTCGTCAAGGCTACCGCCGAAATACCGGTTGTCTGTCAGTACGGACAAGGCTGCCGCCCCGGCTTTCTGATAGCCGGGAGTTATCTTCGCCGGGTCTGCATCCCGGTATATCCACCCTCTGGAGGGCGACTTGCGCTTGAATTCGGCAATGATGCCCACGGGCGATTCTGCGAGGCTCTTGCTTAACGATCTGGCTGGATGGCCGTCGCACATCATCCGTTCTACCTTGTGGTAGAGTTCGCGGGCGGGTCTGCACTCCTTGGCTGTCTCGAGTTCCGTACACTTGTGGGCGCAAATCTCTTCAAGAATGTCTGCCATTTTGCCTTAGCTGTTTAGTTCCACGAATTTTCTGAAACAGTCCAGAGCCTTGCTGCTCTGCAGGCTTTCGCGCGCCATGGCAATACACTCCTCTATCGGCTTCCCGGTGATGAGCCTGATGCCGTAGGCCGCATTGATGACCACCACGTTGGCCTGACTCTGCGTTGCCCGGTTGCCAAGCACGTTGTCAAAAATCTTCATGGCTTCCTGTGGAGTGTTGCCGCCGTAGATTTCTTCTGGCTTGATGAGTTTGAAACCCAGATCTTCTGGCGAGGTTATTATTTCACTGTCGCACGTCTGCACCTTGAAGTCACTGGTGCCGGAGATTTCATCATAGCCGTCAATGCTGTTCACTATGCCGTATTTCACGTCAATCTGGCTCAGGGTGTTGTGGTAGAGGCGCACTTGTCCTATGGTGGCCACCCCGAGCAACTGGTAGTCGGGTCGGCAGGGGTTCACAAGCGGACCGATAAGGTTGAAGCAGGTCGGTATGCCCAGTGCCTTGCGTATGGATGCCACGCATTTCATGCCGTGGGCAAAGAACGGGGCGTGCAGATACGTGAAGTTGCACTCCTCAAGGCTGCGGCGCAGGTCGGCAGGGTCGCGCCGGAATTTCACTCCGTGGTTTTCGAGCACGGAACTTGCTCCCGATACCGAGGTTGCCGCATAGTTGCCGTGTTTGGCCACTTTGTAGCCGGCTCCCGCCACCACGAAGCAGGCACAGGTAGAGATGTTGAATGTGTTCTTGCCGTCGCCTCCCGTGCCTACAATGTCAAGCACCTTGTATGGTTTCAGGTTTACGCTGGTGCCGGTCTGCAGCAGCCCGTCGCGGAAGCCGAGCAGAATGTCTGGTGTCATGCCTTTCATCTGCAGAGCCATGAGCAGGGCTGCAATCTGTTCATTGGGGTATTTCTGTTCCGTGATGTCGAGCATCATCTGTTTGATTTCATTGCGCGTGGGGGTTTCGCCGGCAATGAGTCGTGTGAGTAATTCCTTCATGGCTGTTCTTGTATTTGTTCCTTTATGTTTGTTGTCCTGTCGCCGTTTTCGTGTTCAGACGGGCCTTTGAGCCAGTTCTCCATGATAGTGCGCCCTTGGGGAGTCAATACGGATTCGGGGTGAAACTGGATGCCTCTTACGTCAAGGC
>CAVHBF010000043.1:4366-15679 GCA_963634195.1 Bacteroides thetaiotaomicron
GTTGTCTCAAGGACATCAGGCAGCTTGTCGTCGCTCACCACCCACGAGTGGTAGCGTCCCACGGCAATCTCGTGCGGCAGTCCAGCGAAGACATAGTCGGGTCTGACGATGTCTATTGGAGTCTGCACGCCGTGATATACCTCGCTGAGGTTTGTTAGGCTTGCACCGAACACCTCCCCTATAGCCTGGTGTCCCAGGCAGACACCGAGGATGGGTTTTATGCCGGCGTATATCCGGATCACTTCCGTGAGCAGCCCCGCCTCTTCCGGGATACCCGGACCGGGAGACAGAATTATCTTGTCGGCGGATTCCAGTTGCGGCAGACGGAATCTGTCGTTTCTGTACACTGTCACCTCCGCACCAAGGCTCTTCACAAGGTGCGCCAGATTGTAGGTGAACGAATCGTAGTTGTCGATTATGGTGATGTTCATTTGCTGTGTTTTTTGCAGTGTGTCGTGATTACATGTTCTCCGCCATGGCGATGGCCTGCCGCAGGGCACCAAGTTTGTTGTTGACCTCCTGCAGCTCGTAGTCCTCGTTGCTTTTTGCCACGATGCCTCCACCGGCCTGGAACCACAGTTCGTTGTTGCGGCTGACGAAGGAGCGTATGATGATGGCCTGATTGAGGTCACCGTTGAATCCTATGAACCCTATACAGCCCCCATAGGCTCCGCGGTTGTGCGGCTCGTAGCGGCTGATAAGTTGCATGGCCTTGACTTTGGGAGCGCCCGAAAGGGTGCCGGCGGGAAAGGTGTCTGTGAACGTTTTTATATGTTTGGCATCATCGTCCATAAGTCCGCTCACGCGGCTCACCAGATGAATGACATGGCTGTAGAACTGCATCTGCTTGTAGGAGTCCACCCTCACGTCGTGGCAGTTGCGGCTGAGGTCGTTGCGTGCCAGATCGACGAGCATCACGTGTTCGGCGTTTTCCTTGGGGTCATTGCGCAAGTATTCGGCATTTTTGCGGTCTTTGCTGATGTCGCCCGTGCGTCTGGTAGTGCCGGCAATGGGGTCTATGTATGCGCGACCGCCACAGATGCGGCAGTGGGTTTCCGGCGAAGAGCCGAATATGCGGAACGACCCGAAATCAAAGTAAAACAGGTAGGGTGAGGGGTTGATGCGCCTTAGCGCACGGTATAGTTTCAGGTCATCGCCCTCGTATTTCTGTACAAAGCGGCGGCTTATGACAATCTGGAACACGTCGCCCCTAAGGCAGTGCTGTATGCATCGGCGTATATTGGCTTTGTGCTGTTCGTCGGTAAGGGTGCTGCGGCACTCTCCCGTGGGATGGAATCCGAAAGTGTCGGTGTTGGCGGCATTGAGCATATTCTGCACGCTTTGCAGCCGGGGCTTCTCGCCCTCCGCGCATAGCTCGGTTATTTCTAGTGTGTTGCTGTAGTGGTTGAACACGAGCAGGTTCTTGTACAGTATGAGGCAGATGTCGGGAGCGTCATCCTTTTCGGCAGGTTCGTCAAGCACGTCAATGTGTTCAAAGTATTTTACCGCATCAAAGGCCGTGTAGCCGTACAGGCCGCAGTAGCCGTTGCTGTCGCCCGACACGTGATATTGTGCCATAAACTCGCTTATGGCATCCTCGGCGGTGTAGCTGTCGGAAACGTTCTTGCGCAGGGACGTGCCGTCGGGGTATTCAAAGTGGGCTTCACCGTGGTTTATGCTTATGCAGGCAATTGGGTTGAAGCCTATGATAGAGTGGCTGTTTTCCTCGCCGTGGTAGTCGGAACTCTCCATCAGGCAGCTCTTTGGGCTGATGTTCCTCGCCTTGATGTAGGCGTTTACCGGCGTGTAGCGGTCAGACAGGACTGTCTTGGCGTGAAGTGTGAAGTTATACATTTTTGGAATGGTTCAGGTAGGTTTGCATGTCTTTGTCGCCCCGTCCGCTCACGGTGAGCACCACGGTACTGTTTTCTCCAAAATCCATTTTTGGCAGTGCGCCGAGAATGTGTGCCGACTCCAGAGCGGGGATTATGCCCTCCAGCCTTGTCAGCTCAAAGGCGGCGGCAAGAGCCTCGTCGTCATTGACGGAGAGGACTTCTGCCCGTCTGGTCTTGTACAGGTTGCAGTGGGCGGGTCCCACTCCGGGGTAGTCAAGGCCGGCGGAGATGGAGTAGGGCTCCACTATCTGACCGTCCTCGTCCTGCAGCACTATGATGCGGCTGCCGTGCAGAATGCCCACCGACCCGGAGTGGAGGCTTGCTGCGGTCTTGTCGGTCATGTAGCCCATTCCGCCGGCTTCGGCCATGACGATGCGGGTGCGCGGTTCATCAAGGTAGTGGTAGAATGTGCCGATGGCATTGCTGCCTCCGCCTATGCAGGCCATGAGGTAGTCCGGGTAGTCGCGTCCGGTTTTTTCCTGTAGCTGCCATTTTATTTCCTCGCTGATCACGCTCTGTAGGCGTGCTACGATATCGGGGTACGGATGAGGTCCCACTGCCGATCCTATCACGTAGAACGTGTCGGCGGGATGGCAGCACCAGTCGCGTATGGCATCGTTGACAGCATCCTTGAGCGTCATGTTGCCGCTGGTGACGGGACACACCTCGGCACCGAGCATTTTCATGCGTTCCACGTTGGGCTGCTGTCGCTCAATGTCAGTCTTGCCCATATACACGCGGCAGGGCATATTGAACAGGGCACAGGCTGTGGCGGTGGCCACACCGTGCTGTCCGGCTCCCGTTTCCGCTATGATACGGTTCTTTCCCATGGCACGGGCCAGAAGAACTTGTCCGATGGCGTTGTTGATTTTGTGCGCTCCGGTATGGTTGAGGTCTTCGCGCTTCAGCAGGATGCGCGCTCCATATTTCTCGCTCAGCCGTTTGGCCTCATACAGCGGAGACGGGCGCCCCACGTAGTCCTTGAGCAGACTGCGGTATTCCTTGCGGAAGTTGTCACTCTCCAGAATGTCTGTATAGGCATTGCGCAGTTCCTCCGTGCAGCGGTGGAGTACTTCAGGCACGAAAGCTCCGCCGAACTCTCCGTAATAACCGTTCTTGTCAATGTGGTATTTGCTGTCCATGTTTCAATGTGTTTGTTCTTGTTGTCATCAAAAAAGCCTGTCGTGAGATTCGCGACAGGCTTTTTTCTTGTATGCAGTTGTTGTTTTCAGGTGTACGGCGTCGTTACTCACAATTTTTTAATTCTGAGTTCTGCCACCACCAAAAATTTGCAAAGTTATGTGTCATGCGTTTTTGTTCGCGTACTGTTGTCGTGCGTTTACGGAGTGCAAAGCTACACACTTTTTCCCGTTCCCCAAACAAATTCCGGAAAAAATCATTTTTCAGTGCTGTTTTTTTTGAAGAATGTAGTTTTTGCCGCTGCTGAAATGGTTTTGAAATTTCTGTGTCCGTCACCCGGAAAAAACTTGCGGGGGCAATGCCGTGTCGTATGGTCTTCGTATTTTTGCAGCATGAACACATTCAGATTCAAGAGATTCTCGGTGTGTCAGGAGCGTGCTGCCATGAAAGTGGGTACGGACGGTTGTCTGCTTGGGGCTTTGGCCGAGGGGGGAAAGCACATACTTGACATCGGCACCGGCACCGGTTTGTTGGCACTGATGATGGCGCAGCGTTTTGCTGATGCCCGCGTGGAGGCCGTGGAGATTGACGCGGACGCTGCGGCGGATGCCAGAGCCAATTTCTCTGCTTCACCCTGGCGTGACAGGATAAGGCTGAGCGAGGGAGCGTTTCAGGATTTCCGTACCGCAAGAGTGGGTACGGTGGAGTTTGACAGCATAGTGTGTAATCCTCCGTATTTCAACAGCGGTCTCTGGTGTGCAGACGAGAGCCGATGTCGCGCGCGCCATTCGGCGGACTTGACTTTCGGACAGCTGGCTGTGGGTGTGGCGGACCTGCTTGCCAGCGACGGTGTGTTTTCCGTGGTTTTGCCCACTGATGCCTATGGACAGTTTGCCGGCGAATGTGTGAAAAACGGTCTGTGGGTCAAGTGCAGGTATGACATACGCACAGTGCCGCACAAGCCCGCCAAGCGCACCGTGCTTGTGTTGTCGCGCAGTCAGGTTGGCGTTCCTCTGCATGCCGCCTACAGTCTGCGTAATGCCGACGGCACTTATTCGGAGTGGTATTGCGGGTTGATGGACGGCTTTCTGTTGTATGTGCCCAAACCGTAGTGGAATTGGGATAGCTTGAGGCGAAAGGTCATAATATTGACATGATGTCTTTCAGTGCTCGGACTTCAAATGTCGGCTTTACGCTGGCTGGAGTTCCTTTGGGGTTGAAAAACAGCGTGTCTATACCGTAGCAGGCCGCTCCGCCGATGTCGGTGACGGCATTGTCGCCTATCATGACGGTTTTGCCGGGGTCTGCGTTGGCAGTCCTTACGGCATAGTCGAAGAACTGTCGGGACGGCTTGTTCGCCCCGGCATCCTCTGAGAGTATGACGGTGTCAAAACAGCCGGTGAGACCGCAGGCTTTGAGCTTGCGGTACTGTACCTCGTGAAACCCATTGCTGCACATGTGCAGGCGGTAGTGGCGGGCGCGCAGGTAGTCCACGAGCTCGCGTGCCCCGTCAATGAGACCAGGCTTGCTGCTGCATAAATCCAGAAACACGTCGCTTATGTGCCGGCACTGGCTCGGGGTGGGGTGCAGGGGCGTTCCGTCTTCGTACCTGCCAAGCGACAGGGGTCTCCGGAACCGCTCCACGATAAGGTGGTCGCGCGTTATCTGCCCCAGGGCATATTGCCGCCACAGCTCGTCGTTTGTCTGCCAGTACGGCACATAGAAATCCTCCGGGCGGTCAAAATGACGTTCCAGACGGAATCGTCCGTACAGTTCACTCAAGGCAATCTGGGCGTTGCCGCGCGTGTTGTACAGCGTGTCGTCAAAGTCAAGGAAGATGTCGGTATACATTATTTCACGTGGAGTGTGCAGAAATATTTCCACAGAGGTGCGGCATGGAGAGCCTGCACTATGTATCCGCTATGCAGCATTTCCAGCACTTCGTCAGGCTCAAAGAGTTTGAAAGTGATGTCCTCGGTGTCTTCAAGGTGCGGTGTGCCGACGGGCTCCACATTGCGTGCCAGAAAAGAATGGGTGAGATTGTTTGCCGAGCCGGGGTTCTGCCCGGTGACGCAGATTTCCTCCCATGTGCCGTTGCCGTAGCCTGTCTCCTCAAGCAGTTCGCGCCGTGCCGCATCCATGGGTGAGGCATCATCGGGGTCTATCACTCCGGCGCAGAGTTCGTAGCGTGTCACTCCCAGTCCGTGACGGTACTGCCGCACCATCAGCATTCTGCCGTTGCGGTCTATGGCTATGACGTTGATCCAGTCCGGATATTCCAGCACGTAGTATTCGGGACAGCTATTGCCGTTGGGCAGACGTACCGAGTCGCGCCTTACGGTCAGCCACGGTCGCCTGAAGAGGTATTCCGATTTTTCTACAGTCCATTTGCGGTCGTTGTCGCCGGGAAAATGCTTCATGTCTTTCATAGTGTGTGGGTTAAGAATTGCGTTTGCCTTGTTGTTGCGGTTCGGAAAGACCAACGGACACTGCGCTTAAATGTCAACGCAACCATATACGTTTTATTGTGCTGTGCCGCCGCAGGATTGTCGTGTTATAGTGAAAAACGGGGGCTTTTGAAAAAAGTCTTTCAAAACTTTGGCGGTTCGGGAAATACTCGCTACTTTTGCACCGCAATTCCGAATGGTGCCATAGCTCAGTAGGTAGAGCATCGGACTGAAAATCCGTGTGTCCCCGGTTCGAATCCTGGTGGCACCACTTCGAGGGGGCGACTGCTTGAACAGGTAGTCGCCCCTTTTGTTGTTTTTACCAGCCGAAACTGATTATCCGTCGGAAAACAGACGAGAACCGGAAAGGACGGCGGTTGTCAGTTCAGCGAGAACTGTCCGTCCCTGTAGTTTATCTCGTTTTGGTGCAGAAGAAACTCCACCGCCTGCTTGAGGACAGCCATGGGTATGGGCAGTTTTGCCAGTTCGGTGTACGGATGGGCAGCCCCGTCGCCGAGAAGTGCCACGACGGTCTCGGCGGCACTTTCAATAGAGTGCGTGCCGGAGTGGGCTTTGCCGTATCCGTTGGCGATGCAGATGTCGCAGTGCCCGCAGTTGTCCATACCCGTATCGCCGAAATATTCCGAGAGCATCCGGCTGCGGCAGGTATTGATATTGCCGAGAAAGTTTATCATGGTGTTGACGCGTTGCTCAAGTTCGGCTTTGCGCTGTTCGTATGCTTCGGGCGGAAATACGATGTCTTGTGTCTCCTCGCGCCGTTGCATAAAGGTGATGTGGGCAACGCGTTTGAATGGGATATAGCAGATTATTCCAATCATGCCGAGTATGCGCAGGCTTTTGTACACTGTTTCCGGCGACAGTTTGGTGCGTTGTGCCAGCAGCAATTCCTCTATCGGTATCAGGTCTGCGAAAACCCCGTTGTAGGTGCGGAGCAGTGTCTGGAGCACAGAGTCGCACTCCTTTGAGAGGCTGTTTATGCGGTATAACTCCTCGCGTGTCACTGTGACCTTGACACACGACACGCAGTCTTCGGGTTCTGTGTACTTCATGTAACCGGCGTTCTCAAGAATGCGGAATGCGCTCAGCACTGGCAGGGGGAACAACTTGTGTTGTCTGCAGAACTGTATGATGTCGAATTCCTTGCACACTCCGTAGCCGTCGCCAACGGCCATTTCGTATTGGTAGCAGACTTTCTCGTAGACGTTGCGTATATATTCCTTTGGTGGGAAAGCGGTGTCAATGTGGCGTTTGAGTCCGGAGATGTCGTAGGGGCTCTTCAGAAGGATGGCCTCTGCTGGCTTGCCGTCGCGCCCGGCACGCCCGGCTTCCTGATAGTAGCTCTCAAGGCAGTCGGGAACGCCGATGTGTATAACGGTACGTACATCGGGCTTGTCTATACCCATGCCGAAAGCGTTTGTTGCCACCATGACCCTTATGAGGCCATCCTGCCACAGCTGCTGGCGTTTGTCCTTGTCGGCATTCTCCAGCCCTGCGTGATAGTGGAGGGCGGAAATGTTGTTGGCGGTCAGGTATTTGGCGACCTCTGCCGTCTTTTCGCGGTTGCGTGTGTAGACGATGGCAGAGCCTGTGGTGCTTCGGAGAATATTGAGCAGGGCAGTGTCTTTGTTGGTTGTTTCGACAACGCTGTAGGAAAGGTTGGGGCGTTCAAAGCTCATGCGGAAGACATTCTCCTGTCTGAAATGCAGCTGCCGCTGTATGTCTTTCACCACAGCGGGAGTGGCGGAGGCTGTCAGTGCGAGGACAGGGGCATCGGGCTTCAGTTTGCGCAGGTCGCTTATTGTAAGGTATGAGGGACGGAAGTCGTAGCCCCACTGCGAGATACAGTGTGCTTCATCTACGGTGATGAAGTTGACGGTCATGTGTGCCAGTTTGGACTGGAACAGCTCCGATGAGATGCGTTCGGGTGAGATATACAGAAATTTGTAGTTGCCGAGTATGCAGTTTTCAAGCGAGCGTAGTATGTCGCTGCGTGTCATACCCGAATGTACGGCGGTGGCCTTGATACCCAGATTGAGCAGATGCTCCACCTGGTCTTTCATCAGTGCTATGAGAGGAGTGATTACGATGCAGACTCCATCCATCATAAGTGACGGGACCTGGAATGTTATGGACTTGCCTCCGCCCGTTGGCATAAGTCCGACGGTATCCTTTCCGCTGCATACACTTTGGATTATGTCGCTCTGTATGCCGCGGAAACTGTCGTAGCCCCAGTATTTGCGCAGGACACCGAGGCTCCGGTCCTGCAGGGAGCTATTTCTGTTCGGGGTTGGCAGGCTGGATATCCTCAATTTGCAGTTGTATTTCGCCGTGCTTGTATGTGTTTTCGGCTATGTTGTAACAGATGTTGAAAGCCCTTTTTGTCTTTATGAAACGGGCATGGCTGCTTTGTCCGAACGCTATGCCCGACAGAATGTTGTTGGACTTGTTGTCGACGAGTTCGAGCTTGATGTGCTCCTGTCCGCGCCCGACAACTTTGCTGGTGCCGTAGTCGTAGACATTGTGTGTGCTGAACAGCGGTTCCGGGTTCTGCGGCCCGAAAGGGCGGAGTTTCTTCAGTTCGTTGAAAAACTGTGTGGTGACTGTCGAGAAGCCCAGTTCTGCCTCCACGTCAAGCGATGCGGCTGTCTGCTCGTCTTCGATGTGCAGTTCCACGTAGTCTTCAAACCGCTGTATGAATTCCTTGATGTGTTCTTCCTTGAGCGTAAGCCCTACAGCATAGGTGTGGCCTCCGAAGTTCTCAAGGAGATTCTTGCAGCTTTCTATTCCGGAATAGATGTCAAATCCTGCCACCGAGCGCGCGGATCCCGTGAGGTTTCCGCTTTCGTCGAGTGCCAGCACAACGGTGGGACGGTAGTACAGTTCCGTCAGTCGCGAGGCTACGATGCCAACGACACCTTTGTGCCACTCCCTGTTGTAGACCACTATGCTGCGCCGGTTGTCAAGGTTCTTTATCTTGTCGACAATGGCATTGGCCTCTTCCGTCATGTGCCGGTCGATGTCTTTGCGTGCCTCGTTGTATGTGTTGATGCGGTTCGCCTTTTCCACGGCCAGCGTGAGGTTTTTCTCTACGAGCAGTTCTATGGTCTCTCCCCCGTTCTGGATACGTCCGGAGGCATTGATGCGCGGACCTATGCGGAATATTATGTCGGGCATTCCGATTTCCCTGTCCTGCAGACCGCACACGTTGATGATGGCCTGTAGCCCGACGCTCGGGTTGGAGTTGAGCTGTTTGAGTCCGTGATACGCCAGTATGCGGTTTTCCCCCAATACCGGAACAAGGTCGGCGGCAATGCTCACCGCACACAGTTCCAGCAACGGCGTAAGCCTGTTGAATTCAATGCCGTTGTCAAGGGCGAAAGCCTGCATGAGCTTGAAACCTATGCCGCAGCCGGACAACTCGTGGTACGGGTAGGTCTCGTCCTTTCGCTTGGGGTCAAGGATGGCGTATGCCGGCGGCAGCTCATCGTCGGGTACATGATGGTCGCACACGATGAAGTCTATACCGTGTGCCTGTGCGTAGGCTATTTCCTCGTTTGCCTTTATTCCGCAGTCAAGGATAATGATGACTCTCACTCCAAGGCTTACTGCACGGTCAATAGCCTTGAAACTGATGCCGTAACCGTCTTCATAGCGGTCTGGTATGTAGTATTCGACGTTGGAATAGAATTCCTGAAGGAATTTGTAGACCAATGTCACAGCCGTGCAGCCGTCGACATCATAGTCGCCGTAGACCAATATCTTTTCTTTCATGCCCATTGCCCGGTTTATGCGGTTGACGGCCTTGTCCATGTCTTTCATCTCAAACGGGTCGTGAAGGTCGGTGAGCCGCGGCGAAAAAAACCTTTTCGCCTGACGTGGGGTTCTTATTCCCCTCTTGAAAAGTATTGTGCCTACGATTGGACTGATGCCAATTTCAGCAGCCAGTCTGTCAGCTGCTTCCTGATTCTGCGGTGTGAGAGGTTGGTACTTCCATTTGTAAGTCATTTATATGTTGTTTTATTATTGGCGTGGCGGAACGTTGCCTCCTCTGGCATGGTTGGCAACAGCACTATCTGCACTCTCTGCAAATTGTATGTAAAGGTAGGACATTTTTTTGTAACGGGACGACTGTAAACATTAAAAACTCTAAAAATTGATATCTTGTCGCTCTAATGGTTTTGCTTGAAACAAGAGAGTCCGGAAACCGATTGAAGCGGTTTCCGGACTCCGGGAAAACAGGTCAGCCGTCTCGTGTGTTCCAAAAAGGGGAAGAGACGGTCTGATGCCCGATGGGGTTTATTTCAAACCGAGTTTCTTGGCGATTTTCTCAGGGATTGCATTCTTGTTGATGAGGATGTTCATCGTCTTGTAGGCGGCATAGGCTTTTGAGATGTAGGCGAAGCCTTTGTATTTGCCGTAAAATCCCCATGAGTTCTTCATCATGTAGTATTCCTTGCCGTTCTGGTCTTTTGCGATACCGTAGATGACCATGCCGTGGTCATCGGTTGTTTCCCAATTGTCGTAGGCTTCCTGACGGAGTTTCTGGGTAATGACCATCTCCCCGCTTTCCGAGATTGCCGGGTTATTGCCGCCGGTCTTGCCGATCCAGCGTTCCTGATCGCTGCCCTCGCTGTTCTGGCCATTCTTTTTTGCGTTTACCGGAACGCTTGCCACGCAACTTCCGTCACGGTTGAAATAACTCTCGCTGACATCGGCACCCCACGCGAATGCGTAGCCGTTGTTGACGGCATAGTCCATCACTTCCATGAACTCATCCAGAGGCAGGTTGTAGCTGAGCCCCCAACGCCAGTTGTCCTGCACCTCGATGACAAACTGGGAGTAGAAAGGGTGATGGGTGTATGATGTGAGGCTTACATAGTCGTCCCAGTCAAGCCCGAGGCTTGCAGCAAAGGTCTTGGGGGTGTATTTCTTGCCTTCATACTTGAATTCTTCGGGCAGTTTGCCGAGATATGTGTCGTAGATGGCTTCAAGGCCTTTTTTCCAGCAGGGGCTCAGTGTCTTGGGCTTGTTGGGTCCTGTCAGCCCTTTGACGTAGCCGGAGGCTACTTTGTCGAGCTCGTTGTGGTTGAAGAGGGTGTC
This sequence comes from Bacteroides thetaiotaomicron, assembly GCA_963634195.1. Taxonomy (GTDB): domain Bacteria; phylum Bacteroidota; class Bacteroidia; order Bacteroidales; family Bacteroidaceae; genus UBA6382. The sequence continues at coordinate 14,970 of CAVHBF010000043.1, forward strand.
GCCGTAGAGACTTCCGGCCGGCACTGTCGCGCTCTCCGGACACAGTCCGTAGTTTTTCGCACAGTAGACAACATCATAGAAACTTCCTCCCTGCGAAAAACTTACATCGCCGTGCATGCGCACGTGGGCTTCGGCGCGGTCCATCATCGTGTGATGTACCACAAAAGCTTCGCTGAGGTCGTAGGTTTTGCCTGTCTTGCGCAGGATTTCCGACTCGAAATAGCTTAGCGAAGAGAAGCACCAGCAGGTGCCCGAGCGGCTCTGGTTCTTGACCGAAGTGATCGGAGCCTCTTTGATTACCGTGAAAGTGAGTTCTTCCTTTTCCTTGTCTTTTTTCTCCTGGGCGCTGGCTGACAGAGCAAAGGTCAGCATACCAACGGCAAGGAACGGCGCGAATGACGTTGTGATTCTCATTGTGATTGTAAATTAGTTAATGTTGTTTCTAATGACTGTTAATGCTTTTTTCTTGCTGATGCTGTCGCCGGTGCGGCATTAGGAGAAATGGAACTCCTGAACGTATTTTTCCACATCATCGGCATGGTACGGTATGATATCCCGTCCCAGAAAACGCGCTCCCGCTTCCGTTACCAGCACATCGTCTTCAATGCGTATACCGCCGAAATCCTTGTATTTCTCTATGGCGTCGAAGTTGAGGAAACTGCTGTTGGTGTTGTTGGCTTTCCAGTTGTCTATTAGGTCGGGGATAAAAT
>CAVHBF010000044.1:0-15665 GCA_963634195.1 Bacteroides thetaiotaomicron
GTCTGCCCCTGACCATCGGAACAAACGGATGGTCTACGTTCTCCGCCCCCGTGGCAGTGACCCTGCCGGACGGTGTGACGGCATTCTACGCCCCGTCGGACCCCGCCGACGGCAAACTGACACTCGGGGAAGTGACAGGCGCAGTTCCCGCCAACACCGGCATCATCATCAAGGGTACGCAGGGGAACACGGTGAACATCAGCACGGAGGTCTCCAGTACTGAAGCCACGGTAGACGGCAACAAGCTGGTGGCCAACGTGGAGGCAAGCACCATTACCGGCACTTCCGGTGACGGCAAATACGCCTTGGCTACCAACAAGACCACGAGTGTCACGGGCTTCATGAAGCTGAACACCACCGTCACCCTGGCCGGCCACAAGTGCTGGCTCCAGACCACGACATCCGCCTCCTCCGGCAAGTTCCTGCCCATCGTGGCAGAGGACGACCCGACAGGCATCGGTGCCGCAGAGACAGCCGTGGGCGACTGCGATGCCCCGGTCTACGACCTCCAGGGACGCAGGGTGGCCACCACGCGCAAGGGCGGGATGTACATCCAGAACGGCAAGGTGTTCATCGCCATGTAAAACTTCCATAAAACCCATACGGACATGACAGAGAAGAAAACATACACTGCTCCCGAAGCTGAGATTGTGCGCATCGCCCCGACCGGAATGATGGCGCAGTCTTCGGTTTCCGTCTTCAGCGACGGGGAGAGCGAAGGGACGACCATAACAGAGGAAGACTACACGGGCGGCAAGTTCGAGTTCAACTCCAACGCTTTCGGCGGCGGAATCTTCGGCGACGAATAGCCGCCCCCAAAACCGGCATCATGATGAAGAAAGCATACACGGCTCCCCTGATGGACACGGTGCGCATCGCCCCGGCCGGCATCTGCGCCGGCTCGGCGGTGTCGGTCAAGACCTACGAGGAAAGCGAGAACGTCATAGACGAGACGACCAAGGACAACTTCTGGCTCAACTCCAGCGCGTTTGAGGGCGGACTCTTTGACGGGGAATAGGCGGCAGAGGTTGCCGCATACGAAGAAAGCCCCCGGCTGTCATCGGGCAGCCGGGGGGCTTGTGTGTCCTTGCACTGTTGCCGCGGGACCGGATAGGGGAATCATTTCCCCCGCCGGGTATCCCCTATGCCGATCCATGCGCGGAGTTCCCCGAATCCCGGCAGCTTGCGGAGAGCGGCGGCCTGGCCGGCAGGTACGGTCAACCTGTTGCCGACCACGCTCCATTGCCTGACATTAAGGAACGCGTCTTCACGCTGCAGGTTAAGGGTGACGTTTTCACCCTTTATGGCAGTGGCGTTGCCGAGCAGGAGGTTTGTGCCGAGCCGGCAGCCGGCATTGGTGTCGCGTCCCTCGAAGCGTATGGGCGCACTGACGATGTTGCCGTAGATACGGTTGTTGACATTGACGGTGGGAGTATGGCTCTTGGGGTCTTTTTCTATGCTGACAGTGCGCCGCGCGTCGATGGCGTAGCTGTTGCCGATGTTTGTGATGATGTTGGAATGGATGCAGAAATTCAACGTCCCGTCGTCGCAGAATATGCCCCGGTTGAAATACGCCCCGTTGTAGTTGTTGATGAAGTTGTAGCGCACCTGCATGTCATCGCACTGGGTGTAGAGGTAGATGGCTCCGGAGTCCATGAGCGAGTGGGCCTGCCATTGCTCCATGTAGGAGTCAGTGTAGCGCAGGACGTTGTGTTCCACCACCCCGGTGTTGTCCATCCTCTTTTCGCTTGCCCACCATGTGCCCACGGCTATGCCGCCGTATCCGAAGTCCTCCATGGTGTTGCGGGCGATACGGACATTGCTGCCGGAAGAGCGGATGCAGAAAGTGTTGTTGACGGCAAGCCCCATGTGCACGAAGACGTTGTCGGTTATGACGGTGTTGGCCGAATTGACGGTGTAGACACCGTTGCGGAAGCAGTCACGGAACGTGCAGTGGCTGACGGTCACGTTGTCGGTGGTGTCGGCCTTGATGACATTGCTCTGTATGGCGTTGAAGCTGCACCGCGTGAGCCTGAACGAACCGACGGCCGAGCCCGTGAGCTGCAGGAGCGCCGCGTTGCCGTTGGCGTTGCCGAGAAACGTGACGCTGTCGATGCTCAGAGCCGCGAGCGAACAGTTGCCGACATTGAGGAAACGGGTGGCGGTACACTGGTGTACGCCGGCGGTGCCGTCAGGCAGCATAACGCGGCCGTCGCTGACGGTCATGAGCGGTTCTCCGGGCTGCGGCATGTTGCACAGCCTGAAACGTGGCATGGCCTTGCCGAAGCCGTAGTCCAGATTGACGGAATGGCAATGGCGCGCCTTGTTGTAGGAGAGGTCGGTTGCGGTGAAGAAGATGTCGGAATCCCTGATGTATTTCACCCTGTAAGTGCCGGACCTGTACCATTGCGTAAGGTTTATGTAGACGCTGCCGCAGCGGTTTGCGGGAACATCGCTGGTGATGCCGGAACAGGAGAGACGGCACAGCTTGGCGTTTTCGTCCACGACTTCAACCAGCCCGTCGGCCTGCATCAAATCCCCCCAGAGCGGAACAAGCCCGCCGGTGAGGCTCACGAAACCGTGGTTGACATTGAAGATGCCGGCAAACCTCTGCCCGGCGGCATAGTCCCTGCCGGAACTGACTATCACAGACCCGTTGCCGTGGACGGCGATACTGACATCCGGCCAGTTCTTCCGCATGAGCGCGAGGTGGTTTTCGCTGAAGCGGTAGGTGGATGGAGACAGTTCCACGGTGATTTCCGTAGCCCCGGAAACGACTGCGGCGTTGATGGACGAGGCCATGCCGTCGAAAGCGGCCTGTGAGTTGACGCGTATGACTGCGGCCCGGACAGGGGCGGCCAGCAGCAAGGCGGAAACGAGACAAGGAAAGATGCTTTTCATGAGCGACAAATCTTTTTGCGCGGCAAAGGTATCAATATTATGCCGATACGGAAGAACAAAAAGAGGGAAAAGCCGGAACCACGTGCCTAACCGCTATGTATCAAGGCGTTTGCGGCTGCACTTTTAGCTTTGCAAAGAGCCTGTCAAGTCGTTATATTTTATTAACTTTGCGCCCACAAAACAATACAGAAAGAACACGGCCATGAGCAAGAACAAGTTTGACTTACACTCAAAACTGAATTTGTCTGACATAAACAAGGAGATACTGTCGCTGTGGACCAGGGAAGACCTCTTCCGCAAGAGCCTGGAGGCACGCAGGGACTCGAAGAGCTATGTTTTCTTTGAGGGTCCCCCCTCCGCCAACGGGCATCCCGGCATTCACCACGTGCTGGCCCGCACCATAAAGGACACGGTGTGCCGCTACAAGAGCATGAAAGGATACCGCGTGGACCGCAAGGCAGGGTGGGATACCCACGGCCTGCCGGTTGAACTGAGCGTGGAGAAGACACTCGGCATATCAAAGGAGGACATAGGCCACAAGATCAGCGTGGACGACTATAACAACCAGTGCCGTGCCGACGTGATGAAATACACCGCCGAGTGGCGCAAGCTGAGCGAGGAGATGGGCTACTGGGTAGACCTTGACCACCCGTATGTGACCTATGAAAACTCCTACATAGAGAGCCTGTGGTGGCTGCTCAGCCAGCTCTACGAAAAGGGGCTGCTCTACAAGGGCTATACCATACAGCCGTACAGCCCCGCCGCCGGCACCGGGCTGTCAAGCCATGAGCTCAACCAGCCCGGCTGCTACCGTGATGTGAAAGACACCACCGTGACCGGGCTTTTCAGGATTGCTGACGCTCCGGAGGAACTGACGGAGTGGGGTACTGCCGTGTTTGCCGCATGGACGACCACACCGTGGACACTGCCGTCAAACACCGCTCTGTGCGTGGGGCCGGAATTCGACTATGTGGCAGCGCAGACATTCAATCCCTACAACGGCGAAAGGATTACGGTGGTACTGGCGCAGGCGCGCCTGTCGGCCTATCTGCAAGGCGAGGAGCTGCACAGTCTGGCAGAACTTGAGGCACTCGACATAAACGAGGTGGACGGCAGGAAACTCCCGTACCGCATAGCGGCCCGCTACAAAGGCAAAGACCTTGTGGGCATGAGGTACGAACAGCTCATGCCGTGGGTGAAGCCCTGCGAGAAGGTCAACGACCTGTCGCCGGAATTCGTGAAGACATACGCGGCGGCCAATCCCGACAAGGTGTTCGCATACGGCAGGGACAAGTTCGCAGACCTTTCGGCAGAGGCTTTCCGCGTGATTCCCGGTGACTACGTGACGACGGAAGACGGTACGGGCATCGTGCACATCGCGCCAACGTTCGGCGCCGATGACGCCAAGGTGGCCAAGGCGGCCGGCATACCCGGACTGTATATGATCAACAAGGCCGGCGAAACGCGCCCGATGGTAGACCTTCAGGGAAAATACTGCCTGACGACCGACTTGGCCGAGCCATTCGTGGAAGCCTGTGTGGACAGGGAAGCCTATGCCTGCCACGAGGGGGCTTACGTGAAGAACGCATACAGTCCGAAATACAATGCCGGCGGCAAATATGACGCCAAGGCGGCGGAGAAGGACAAAGACCTCAATGTGGAAATCGCAATGGAGATGAAAGCAGCGGGGCAGGCTCTGCGCATTGAAAAGCAGGTACACAACTACCCGCACTGCTGGCGCACTGACAAGCCGGTGCTCTACTACCCGCTCGACAGCTGGTTTATCCGTTCCACGGCAGTCAAAGACCGCATGATAGAGCTCAACAAGACCATACGGTGGAAACCGGAATCGACGGGCAGCGGCCGCTTCGGCAAGTGGCTTGAGAACCTGAACGACTGGAACCTGTCGCGTTCGCGCTACTGGGGGACACCGCTGCCGATATGGCGCAACGCCGACACGCGCGAGGAGATATGCATCGGGAGCATCGCACAACTGTATGACGAGATAGAGAAGAGCGTCGAGGCCGGCTTCATGAAGAGCAACCCACTGAAGAACAAGGGATTCGTGCCCGGCGACTACAGCGAGGAGAACTACCACAAGATAGACATACACCGCCCGTATGTGGACTATATAGTGCTGGTGAGCCCGAGCGGCAAACCCATGAAGCGTGAAACAGACCTCATTGACGTGTGGTTTGACTCCGGCGCGATGCCCTATGCCCAGATTCACTATCCCTTTGAAAACAAGGACAAGCTTGACAAGCGGATATGCTACCCAGCCGATTTCATCGCGGAGGGAGTCGACCAGACGCGCGGATGGTTCTTCACGCTCCACGCGATTGCAGTCATGGTCTTTGACTCGGTGGCATACAAGGCGGTAATATCCAACGGTCTGGTGCTTGACAAAAACGGCAACAAGATGTCCAAGCGGCTCGGCAATGCCGTAGACCCGTTTGACGCCATAGAAAAATACGGCTCCGACCCCCTGCGGTGGTATATGATAACCAATTCGCAGCCATGGGACAATCTCCGCTTTGACGAGAAAGGCGTGCAGGAAGTGACCCGGTCGCTGTTCAGCAAACTGTTCCAGACCTACAGCTTCTTTGCCATGTATGCCAACGTGGACGGCTTTGACGGGACGGAACCGCAGGTGGAGATGTCCCGCCGCCAGAAGATAGACCAGTGGATCGTTTCGGCACTGAACACCCTTGTCAAGAACGTCACGGCCTGCTACGAGGACTATGACCTTACCAATGCGGGCAGACTGATAGAAGATTTCGTGACCAACGACCTCTCCAACTGGTATGTGCGCCTCAACCGCAAACGCTTTTGGCAAAACGGGCTTGACACCGACAAACTGAGCGCGTACCAGAGCCTCTACGGGTGTCTGGAGACGGTGGCGCGCCTGATGGCCCCGCTTGCCCCGTTCTATTCCGACAAACTCTACCGTGACCTCAAAGGCGCGGACAACAGCGTGCATATGCAGGACTACCCCGTGGCAGACGAGACGCTGACAGACACCGGGCTGGAGGCACAGATGCAGAAAGCCCAGAAAATCACCTCGATGGGTCTCTCGCTGCGCAAGAAGGAGAACATCATCGTGCGCCAGCCTCTGGAGTGCATCATGATACCTGTCGGCAACGAGACAGAGCGTCAGTCAATCGAGGAAATGAGTCCCATCATAACCAGCGAGCTCAACATCAAGAGCATCAAGTTCGTGCCGGGCATAGACCTCGTCAAGACGGTGAAATGCAACTTCCGCGTACTGGGCAAGAAACTGGGCAAGCTCATGGGACCGGTGTCCGGCCTCGTGGGCGCAATGACCCAAGAGCAGATCTGCAGCCTGGAAAGGCAAGGCTCGTACACCTTTGAAATAGACGGCCGGCAGGTAAGCATAGACAGCAGTGACGTGGAAATATTCAACCAGGACATACCCGGCTGGAGCGTGGCCAACGACGGCACGCTGACAGTAGCCCTTGACTTGACAATCACCGATGACCTGCGCCGCGAGGGAACGGCGCGCGAGGTTGTCAAGCGCATACAGACCTACCGCAAGGAAAACGGCTTTGAGATAACCGACCACATAAGAATCGCGTTCAGGAACGATTCGGTGATAAAGGACGCCGTGCTGCAGTTCAGGGACTATATCTGCACGCAGGTGCTGTGCGACAGCCTTGAATGGAAAGATGAACTGGATGCGGAAAAGCTTGACTTTGACGGTTACACCGTTGATGTGGAGATAGAGAAATTACAACAGCAGACAAACAACTAACACAATTGTATATTATGGCGGAAAAAAAACGTTATTCTGACGAGGAGCTGATGGAGTTCAAGGATTTGATTCTCCATAAGATAGAGGTGGCGCGCTCGGACTACAACCAGATTGTGGCTGCGCTCACCCACCGCGACAACAATTCCGTGGACGACACGTCGCCCACCTACAAGGTGACAGAAGAGGGATATGCCACACAGAGCAAGGAGGAACTCAACACCCTTGCCGCACGCCAGAAGAAATTCATCGACAGTCTCCAGTGTGCCCTTGTGCGCATAGAGAACAAGACATACGGGGTGTGCCGCGTGACGGGCAAGCTTATCCCCAAGGAACGTCTGCGCGCCGTGCCCCATGCCACACTGAGCATCGAGGCGAAGCAGATGAAAAACCGCAAGGACTAGGCCGCAAACAACCGAAACGCCCGGAAGACCGCATACCCTACTTGCAGTCCCAGGACCCACAGAACGAAATGATGACAGACCTTGCCACTACCAGCAGAAGCCGCATCAGGACGATGCGCATGGTGTCGGCAGCCATAGTGCTGGCGATACTGGTCGTTGACCAGGGGATAAAGATCTGGGTAAAGACCAACATGTGCCTCGGCGAGAAGATAAAACTCGCGGACTGGGCGTATATCGCCTTCACGGAGAACAGGGGCATGGCTTTCGGCATGGAGTTTGTCGGCACGCTGCTGCTCTGCTGCTTCAGGATAGTTGCCGTAGGCGCATTGGTATGGCTTGTGCTGAAGATAACAAGGAGTCCGCTTGCCAAATGGGGGTTTGTGGTTCTGCTGTCCATGGTGCTGGCCGGTGCGACGGGCAATATCATAGACAACATATTCTACGGTCTTGTCTTTGACGACTCAAGTCTCTTTGAACCAGCCCGTCTCGTTGCCCTGGGGCAGGGTACGGGCAGCGTGTTTGAGGGGAAAGTGGTGGATATGTTCTATTTCCCCATGATTGACACGTTTCTGCCCCAGTGGATGCCGCTGTGCGGCGGCAGCCGTTTCATTTTCTTCAGCCCCATATTCAATTTCGCCGACGCCAGCATAACCACTGGCGGTGTGCTGCTGGTGGCGTGCTACCACAAAACGCTCAACCAGTTGTTTTCGCATTCTCCCCGTCCGGCTAACCGCTCTGAAGAATGAGACTGCTGCTTGTCCTTTTCGTTGTGGCTCTGACGGCCGGCTGCAAGGTCAGCAAGCCCAAGGGCGTGATTGACGAGGGCAGGATGGAGAAGATTCTCTACGAATACCATCTGGCCCAGGCCGTGTCGTCGGGAGGCGACAGCACCGGCATAAAAGGACGGGCATACGTGTTGGCCTGCCTGAGGAAAAACGGAGTTACAGAAGCGGAGTTTGACAGTTCCATGGTGTGGTACTGCCAGCATATGGAGTATCTGCAGAAAATATACCAGCGCATTGATGAACGCTACCGCTCGGAACTGGCCTCGCTGGGCATTGCCACCAATGACGTCAACCGCTATTCAGCCCTCTCGACCACGGGAGACACCGCCAACGTGTGGAACAGCAGCTCGTTTTTTGAGCTCAGCAGCAACGGGTTCAACAACCGCATAGTGTTTGAGGTGCCCGCGGACACTTCATACAAGACGGGTGACAGTTTCATGTTGAATTTCCATGCGGAGTTCCTGCAGCGAGAAGGCCGGCGGCACGGCATCGCCACTCTGGCAGTGCAATACGACAATGATTCCGTGGCCTGCGTGACACGCCATTTCTACGGCAGCGGCGACAATTCTTTGGCTCTGCCTGCCGTTTCCCGTGTTGCCAAGCGTGTGTACGGCCATATCTATATGCTCAGCGAATGGAACGCCTTGCCGCGCTACCTTTTTGTTTCCCGACCGTCTCTCGTCCGTATGCACAAGGTGAAAACTCCGCAGCAAAAGCCCGGCAGCGAACATGACGGGTCTGACAGCACCAAGCGGGATTCGCTCCGTGCCGACACGGTGCAGTCCCGTGCGGCAACTCCCGGTATCCGTCACGGCACGGGTGATGCCAAACAGGGGGAATCCCTCTTGCCGGAGGAAATCCATTCGCGTCCCACTCCAAGGAAGAAAGGCAAGTGACAGTGACGGTTGAACGGCACGGCTTTCTCCGGCGGCAAACGCAAAGGGGCGGGAGAACTACAGGATGCCGTTGTCCTTGAGCAAGAACTCCGGGCCGTGGCCGGGGAAAACCAATGTTTCAGGAGGAAGGGTCATGATGCACCGTTCAATGACAGACTGTACCTGCCCAATGGTGATGCCGTCTTCTTTGGGCAGCCCGATATAACCCTTGAAAAGAGTGTCGCCCGAAAAGAGGATGCCGTCTTCTGCGCTGTAGAAACACAAGCTGCCGCGAGTGTGGCCGGGCGTGACAATGACGGACAGCGGGCCGTAGGTGCGCATAGGGTCTGCCACAAGCGGACTGGATGGCAAGGGCAATGGCAAGTGACGGTGAAGAACTTGATGGAGATGTTCTTGTGCCGTGTGGTAATTGTGCTGTTCGTCAGGAGGGATGGTAGGTGGAAGCCCGTAGGTGTCGAAAATCCATTGCGCACCCCATATATGGTCAAAATGGCAGTGGGTGACAAGGCTGTATACCGGCGTTATGCCATTTCCGGCAATATAGTCGGCAATCCTTGCCTCTTTTGTTTCACGCCGCACCCCGCAGTCTATGATTATGCCCCTGCCTTTGCCGTCGTGAAGGACATAGGTGTTTTCCCGAAGACCGTTGACCACAAAACGCGCTATGGTGTAGCGGGCGAGATGAAATACATTGTCGGTTGTGCGCAGCATGACGAAAAGCCTATTTCTGTCTGGAATGTCTGGTGTTTCTGTTGCGGGAAACCGTATGTTTCTTCGTGCGGTTGTTCCATTCTGCCATGGAGGTGACGAAGAATTCCCTCTGCTGTTGTTTTTGTGCCGGACTCTTGGCGGAGAATACAGGCTGCATGGTGTAAGGGTGAAAACCGGAATACCATGTTTCGGTGCTGACGGTCATAGGTGTGGGCGTAAAGTCCTGCACCTGGTCGGTGAGAAGCCCCAGTTTGCGTGTCTTGACGGCCAGCTGTGCCATGTCGTGTGTGGTGCAGCCCGGATGTGAAGAGATGAAATACGGTATTATCTGCTGGTGCAGGCCGTAACGGGAGTTTATGCGGTCAAAAACCGCCTTGAAGTCATAGAACTGTTCAAAAGGAGGCTTGCGCATGAGTTGCAGCACATGGTCTTCGGTGTGCTCGGGCGCAACCTTGAGGCGTCCCGAGACGTGTTTGGTGATGAGCTCCTCTGTGTAGGCGTATGCCGCCTTGTTGCAGGCCTCGTCGTCGTAATGGTGCATCAGAAGGTCATAGCGCACGCCGCTGCCGATGAAACTCTTCTTTATGCCGGGAACGGCATCCACAGCCCGATAGAGATCTGTCAGCGGCTTGTGGTTTGCGTTAAGGTTTCTGCACACAGACGGGAAAATGCACGACGGCTTGCGGCAAACGGCACATATTTTCCTGTCGCGCCCGCCCATCATGTACATATTGGCGGAAGGCCCGCCGAGATCGGAGATATAGCCCTTGAAGCCGGGCATTCCGGTTATCTGCCGCACCTCCCTGAGGATGCTCTCCTTGGACCTGCTCATGATGAACTTGCCCTGATGGGCTGAAATGGTGCAGAAAGCACACCCTCCGAAACAGCCCCGGTGTATGTTGACCGAGAAACGGATCATGTCGAAAGCGGGAATGCGCTTGCCCTGATATTTCGGGTGGGGCAGACGCGTGTATGGCAGGTCAAACGAGTGGTCTATCTGCTGTGTGGTCATTGGCGGAAACGGAGGGTTGACCACCACGTATCGCGAACCCGTCTGCTGAATGATCCGCTGGGGCTGCAGCCGGTTGCTTTCCTCCTCGATGTGGCGGAAATTTGCGGCGTAGAGCCTGCGGTCTTTGAGGCATTCCTCATGGGAATGGAGCACTATGTCGTCCGGCGTTATGCCACGGGGGATGTCCGCCAATGTCTCGAGGGTCACAGTCTGCGGTATGGGGTATTTGCGCAGTATCTGTTTGAGACCGGAAACAGACGCGAAAGCTTCTTCCTTGTGGTGCAGCAGCTTGTCCTCGACAAGACGGCAAAGCTGCACGGTGGGCATTTCCCCCATGCCATAGGTGATGACATCCGCCCCGGAATCCACGAGGACGGACGGACGCAGAGAGTCTTTCCAATAGTCGTAGTGTGTCACGCGCCGCAGGGACGCTTCTATTCCGCCAAGCACTACGGGCGTGTCAGGGTAGAGCTTTTTCAGTATGCCGGTATATACGATGGTGGGGTATTCCGGTCTCATGTCGTGCCGCCCATCGGGACTGTAGGCGTCTTCCGACCGCAGGCGTCTGGCCGCAGTGTATTTGTTGACCATAGAGTCCATGGCACCCGGAGCCACTCCGAAGAAAAGGCGTGGGCGGCCGAATTTCCTGAAGTCGCGGAAGTCGCCGTGCCAGTCCGGCTGCGGCACGATGGCGACACGCAGTCCGAGGTCTTCAATGAGACGGCCTATGACGGCAGCCCCAAAGGAAGGGTGATCCACATAGGCGTCGGCACTGAAAATAATGACATCAAGCTGAGACCAGCCCCGCAGGCCGGCTTCTTTTTTTGTGGTAGGCAACCAGTCTGTCAGCAACATTGATGCGGGTTTATGGACGGGTAGTATAGGACGGATATGGAACTATGACAAAAGCCCTGTCGGGGTTGTCCCCACGGGGCTTTTGTCACAGTATGGTTGTGTCAGAGACCTCTGCCGTGGCAGTTCTTGAACTTCTTGCCACTGCCGCAAGGACACGGGTCGTTGCGTCCCGGCAGTTTCTCGCGCACGATAGGCTGCTGCGGTTGCTGGGCGCGCGTGTCCTGACGGGCTGCGGCCTGCTGTTGCGGGTCTACCATGTCGCTGCGGCTCTCCGTGTATTGCGGTCGCCGGCGCGGCTCTTCGGGTGCGGCCTCATGTACGTCTTCGGGTGCGTTCATCGGAATCTGGCTGCGCATCAGAATGCTTACCACGCGGTTGTAGATCTTGTTGATCATGGAGTCAAAGAGGGTCGCACTCTCAAGCTTGAATATGACGAGAGGGTCTTTCTGCTCATAGCTGGCATTCTGCACAGACTGTTTGAGGTCGTCAAGGTTGCGGAGGTTTTCCTTCCATTCATCGTCAATGATCTGCAACAGGATTGACTTTTCAAACTGCTTGACGAGGGATTTGGCCCCGGTTTCCACCGCTTCCTTGAGCGGCACGGCGATGTTGTAGATTTTCTTCCCGTCGGTGATGGGCACCGCGATGCGGGTATAGCGTTCCCCCTCGTTCTCATACACCTGTTTTATTACAGGCAAGGCCACCTCCGTCATGCGGTCCGTGTGGAGCCGCAGGTTTGTCATGGCAGCCTGAAAGGTTTTCTCGTACAGGTCGTTGCGGTCGATGTCGCCGTTGAACTCGCCCTCGGTGAACGGAATCTCCATGGCCATAAGTTCAAAGAAACGCTGTTTGCACTGCTGGAAGTCGTTGTTGTCGATGATGTCAACGCAGCGGTCCCATATCATATTGCTTATGTCCATGCCAATCCGCTCGCCCATGAGGGCGTGACGCCGCTTCTCGTAGATAACTGTGCGCTGCTTGTTCATCACGTCATCGTATTCAAGCAAGTGCTTGCGGATGCCGAAATGATTGCCCTCCACCTTTTTCTGCGCCCGCTCGATAGACTTGTTGATGATCGGCGACTCGATCACTTCTCCCTCCTTGAGTCCAAGGCGATCCATGATCTTTGAAATCCTTTCGGCGGCAAACAGTCGCATCAGCTGGTCTTCAAGCGACACGAAGAACACGGAAGACCCCGGGTCTCCCTGTCGTCCCGAACGTCCGCGCAGCTGCCGGTCCACACGGCGGCTCTCATGCCTCTCTGTGCCGATGATGGCAAGACCGCCCGCCGCCTTCACTTCGTCAGACAGTTTGATGTCGGTACCGCGCCCCGCCATGTTAGTGGCAATGGTCACAGTGGAACTCTGACCGGCCTGTGCCACGATGTCGGCCTCTTTCTGGTGCAGTTTCGCGTTGAGCACCTGACAGGGAATCTTGCGGAGGTCAAGCATTCGCTTCAGCAGCTCGGATATCTCGACGGAGGTAGTGCCGACCAGCACCGGGCGTCCAGCCTCGCGCATCTTGACGATTTCGTCAATGACAGCATTGTATTTCTCCCTCTTGGTCTTGTACACCCGGTCGTTGAGGTCTTTGCGCGCCACAGGGCGGTTGGTTGGTATTTCCACCACGTCGAGCTTGTAGATGTTCCAGAACTCACCGGCTTCGGTGATGGCAGTACCCGTCATGCCCGCCAGTTTGTGGTACATGCGGAAATAGTTCTGCAGGGTTATGGTGGCGAAGGTTTGTGTGGCGGCCTCTACCTTTACGTGTTCCTTGGCCTCTACGGCCTGGTGCAGCCCGTCGCTCCAGCGGCGTCCCTCCATGATACGTCCCGTCTGTTCGTCCACAATCTTGACCTTGCCGTCAATTAGCACATAGTCCTCGTTGAGATTGAACATAGTGTAGGCCTTGAGCAGTTGCAGGATGGTATGCACGCGTTCGCTCTTGACGGAGTAATCTGTCATGATCTCGCTTTTCCTGGCAAGCCGTTCCTCGTTGCTGAGAGTCTCGTCGCCCTCGAGTTGCGACATCAGGCTTGCGATGTCGGGCAACACAAAGAGAGAACTGTTTTTAACGGCGTTGGCCAGCCAGTCGTTGCCCTTGTCGGTAAGTTCCACGCTCTTCTGCTTTTCGTCGACGACAAAATACAGAGGCTCCACGGCTTCGGGCATACGGCGGTTGTTGTTCTCCATATAGATCTCTTCCGTCTTGAGCATGCCGGTCTTGATGCCCGGCTCCGAGAGAAACTTTATCAGAGCCTTGTTTTTGGGCAGGGCCTTGTGTGCGCGGAACAGTTGCAGGAAACCTTCTTCCTTCTTTTTCTTGTCATCGGAATCTATCAGAGTCTTTGCCTCGCTCAACAGCTGGTTGGCGTATTTGCGCTGCACCTCGTAGAGACTTTGTATGAGGGGCTGGTATTCGTCAAACATCTGGTCGTCGCCCTGCGGCACGGGACCGGAGATGATGAGCGGAGTACGTGCGTCGTCGATAAGCACGGAATCCACCTCGTCAACAATGGCGTAGTTGTGCTTGCGTTGCACGAGGTCTTCCGGCGATACGGCCATGTTGTCGCGCAAGTAGTCAAAGCCGAACTCGTTGTTGGTGCCGAACGTAATGTCGGCCTGATAGGCTTTCCGGCGCGCTTCGGAGTTGGGGCGGTGCTTGTCGATGCAGTCCACGCTGAGTCCGTTGAACATGTAAAGCGGCCCCATCCATTCGGAGTCGCGCTTGGCCAGATAGTCGTTGACAGTGACCACGTGGACACCGTTGCCTGTGAGGGCGTTGAGGAACACGGGCAGCGTGGCTACGAGGGTCTTGCCCTCTCCCGTGGCCATCTCCGCAATCTTGCCCTGATGGAGAACCACGCCTCCGAAAAGCTGCACATCGTAGTGTACCATATTCCAGACGGTGTCGTTGCCGCCCGCCGTCCAGTGGTTGTGGTACAGGGCCTTGTCGCCGTCAATGTCCACGAAATCGTGTGTGGCGGCCAGTTCGCGGTCAAAGTCGGTGGCGGTCACGACCACGTCTTTGCCCTCGGCAAAGCGCCGGGCGGTACTCTTCATTATGGCCAGAGCTTCGGGCATGACCTTGTTGAGTTCCTCCTCCATGCGGTCAAGAATGTCTTTTTCCAGCTTGTCGACCTTGTTGAAGAGGTCTTCGCGCTCTTCTATGGGGAGGGTCTCGATTTTTTCCTTGACAGTCCGGATTTCCTCCTTTATGTCGTCGGCACAGTGCTGCACCTGATGTTGTATCTCCTTGGTCTTGGCCCTAAGGCTGTCGTTGTCAAGTTTGTCAATGTCTTCATAGGCAGCTTTGATAAGCTCTACATACGGCTGGATTTCGTGCATATCGCGGGTTGCCTTGTTGCCGAAGATTTTGGAGAGGATATTGATTACGTTCATTAGTCTATGTGTTATTTCAATGGTTTTGTGTGATGCGCCGCACCGTATGGCGGCATATATTATTGCAGAGAGATGTTGCCTTAATGGATGTTCAAGGCAGCCGAATGGCAGGCGTTTGGAGAGCGTATTCTCATGACTGACGCCAGAGTGGCGGCGATACAGTCTGTAGTGACAGGAGTTTCTATCTTTTGGCTCTTGACGTTGTTGCCAAAGAAAAATACAGGGAAATTGAGGTATGATTCGCGCACCAACCGGTCTTGATGCTGTGTCTCGTTGACAAGCCGCCATCCCGGTGCGACTTGTACGAGAATGTCGCCGGACAGCCGCGGATTGTAGCTGTTGCGTATTTTGTTGATACCGGGAGTCCACGCGCCGAGCAGCAACCGCTGTGAGGAGTATGCGTCCTTTACCCCTTGCGACTGCAGCAGCAGTTCCTGACAGCGGTCAAGCACCTCCGTGAAGTTAAGCTGCTTGTCCGTTATGAGTTTGTGGTTGAGGTATATCTGGTTGTCGTAGGTGGCTTCCACGTAATTGCCTTGCCCGTAGACAGCCATGAGCATCATGTTGAGCAGGTTGGCGGTGCGGTCAATGTAGAAATTGCCTGACGGAACACGGTATCTGGAGAGGTCGCTGTTTTCTTCGTCGGTAGTGCCTGTAGAGGTGACGACGAAGAGGGTTCTCCCCTTGCCGATTTTCTCGTCGGTTTCAGCAATAAGGTCGGCAATCACGCGGTCAAGGCGCACGTAGGCATCCTGGACTTCCATGGCACATTCGGTGAGAGGCCTGTTGTCGTACCCTCCCGCATAGAACGTGATGGCGAGGTAATCCGGAATGTCGTCCAGCCCCACCGTAGTGTACTTGATACACTGTTTGGCCAATGAACTTACGTGCTCGTTGACCAGCGCGCTGGAGATGAATGCGCTATAGGCGC
>CAVHBF010000045.1:0-15502 GCA_963634195.1 Bacteroides thetaiotaomicron
GGACAATATTGGCCGAAAAGTGCAGTTTTGCAGGTTTAGTGCGACTTTTTCCCGACATTTAGTGCTAATTTTGTATCTCACAAAAATTTTTTATCAAACAAATGGAAAAAATACTAGATGTATTCTGGCTTGTTCCCATTGCCTCTGTGGTGGCATTGGGAGTCGCCCTTTATTTCTTCTTGCAAATGAAGAAAGCAGACGAGGGAACACCCCGTATGCGTGAGATTGCGGAGCACGTCCGCAAAGGTGCCATGGCTTACCTCAAACAGCAATACAAGGTTGTCGGCATCGTGTTCGTTGTGCTTGCCGCAATCTTTGCCGTGATGGCCTACGGCTTCCATATGCAGAACCCCTGGGTGCCGTTCGCGTTCCTCACGGGCGGTCTGTTCTCCGGTCTGGCCGGTTTCTTTGGCATGAAGACCGCCACCTATGCGTCTGCCCGCACTGCCAACGCTGCCCGCACCAGCCTTGACGCCGGTTTGCGCATAGCGTTCCGCTCGGGCGCGGTCATGGGTCTCACCGTTGTAGGTCTCGGCCTGCTTGACATCGCCGTGTGGTATCTCATTCTCAACGCCGTCGGCGTTGACAGTCTTGTCACCATCACCACCACCATGCTTACCTTCGGCATGGGAGCCTCCACCCAAGCCCTGTTCGCCCGTGTGGGCGGCGGCATCTACACAAAAGCTGCTGACGTGGGCGCCGACATCGTCGGCAAGGTTGAGGCCGATATTCCCGAGGACGATCCGCGCAATCCGGCAACCATTGCCGACAACGTGGGCGACAACGTGGGCGATGTGGCAGGTATGGGCGCAGACCTCTATGAGAGCTACTGCGGGGCCATTCTCTCCACCGCAGCGTTGGGTGCCACTGCCTTTGTGGCCAACGAGGCCATGCAGGTCAAGTCGGTGATTGCCCCGATGGTCATCGCCGCCGTTGGTATCTTCCTCTCCCTCTTCGGCATTTTCCTCGTGCGCACCAAAGAAGGCGCCACGATGAAACAACTGCTCCGCTCGCTGGGCCTCGGCACCAACATCAGTGCGGGACTCATAGCCGTAGCCACTTTTGCCATTCTCTATCTGCTCCGGATTGAGAACTGGATAGGCATCTCTTTCTCCGTGATCACAGGTCTGCTTGCCGGCGTGATAATCGGGCAGGCAACCGAATACTACACTTCGCACTCCTACAAGCCCACACAGAAGATTTCGGAAGCCTCGACCACCGGTGCGGCTACCGTTATCATCAAGGGCGTGGGCACCGGTATGATTTCTACCATGGTGCCCGTGGTCACCATCTCCGTGGCCATCATGCTCAGCTACCTGTGCGCCAACGGCTTCCAGCTTGAAATGACTGCGCAGAATCTCTCCATGGGTCTCTACGGCGTGGGCATTGCCGCCGTGGGAATGCTCTCCACCCTCGGCATCACCCTTGCCACCGATGCTTACGGTCCCATTGCCGACAACGCCGGCGGAAACGCCGAAATGAGCGAGCTCGGGCCTGAGGTGCGCAAGCGCACCGATGCCCTTGATGCTCTGGGCAACACCACCGCAGCCACAGGCAAGGGCTTCGCTATCGGTTCTGCCGCCCTCACGGCTCTCGCCCTTCTGGCTTCCTATATAGAGGAAATCAAGGTGGCTGTGGAGCGACTGGCAGAAGCCGGCGACACCCATATGAAAGAGGTGTTCAGCCACATTCAGGACATTCCGGCATTCATGGACTATTTCCAGATTAACCTCATGAACCCCAAGGTGATTGTTGGTGTGTTTCTTGGAGCCATGGCGGCATTCCTGTTCAGCGGCATCACGATGGGTGCCGTAGGTCGCGCCGCCGAAGACATGGTGCAGGAGGTGCGCCGCCAGTTCCGCGAGATCAAGGGCATCCTTGAGGGCAAAGCCACTCCCGACTACGGACGCTGCGTTGAAATCTCCACCCGCTCGGCCCAGCGCGAGATGATTTTCCCGTCTCTTCTGGCCATCATCATTCCTATCGTGGTTGGCCTGCTGCTCGGCGTGGCAGGCGTACTCGGACTGCTTGTGGGCGGTCTGGCCGCAGGCTTTACCCTCGCCATCTTCATGAGCAACTCTGGCGGTGCATGGGACAATGCCAAGAAAATGGTTGAAGAAGGCAACTTCGGAGGCAAAGGCTCTGACTGCCACAAAGCCACCATCGTGGGCGACACTGTGGGCGATCCGTTCAAGGACACGTCCGGTCCGTCACTCAACATCCTTATCAAACTCATGTCAATGGTAAGCATCGTGATGGCTGGTCTTACCGTAGCTTTCATCTGACGAACCGTGCAGAGCGTGATGGTGCGGTAAAGCCCCACACCCTTACACTCCGCGCAAAAACCGCAAAATCCCACGGCTGTTCTCTTTGTCCAGCCGTGGGATTTTTCAGTATTTGAAACAATTCATACATATTTGTCTGACAAAAACGACCGCAGTCCCCAAAAAACACCTAACTTTGCGGGGTTAAATACTGTTTTTATTAAAACCCCGTCAAGCAATGAGAAAAACAATCCTCTTACTTTTCCTTGCAGCAACCGCTTTCATGACTTCGTGCGTAAGCAACAAGGAGATGATTTACCTTCAAGGAGCAGACTCTCTCTATTCAAAATCTGTGGGCATCAACAGGAATTTCCAGCTCCTGATACAGAGCGATGACCAGCTGGCCATCTCTATCTCGTCACGCGACAAGGCTCTGCTTGACCAGTACAACAACTACATTCTCGTGGGGTCGGGCAACAGCCAGACGGGCTCCTCGCAAAGCATGACCACTTCGGGTGTATGCTATTTCTACGTATATCAGGACGGCTGCATTGATTTCCCCATTGTGGGCAAGATAAAGGCGGCAGGACTCACCCCGGAGCAGCTCTCCGCACAGATACAGTCAAGGCTCCAGCAGGATGTCAAGGACGTGCAAGTGAATACCAAAATCATGAGTTTCAAGATTACGGTGCTCGGCGATGTCAGGACTCCCGGCACACAGAGCTACACGGGGCAGCGCCTGACCCTTCTTGAGGCTTTGGGGCGCGCCGGCGACCTCAACAACAGTGCCATACGAACCAACGTGCTCGTACTGAGAGAGGAGAACGGCAAGCGTACCACCTACAAGATAGACCTGACCGACCCGAAATCGGTGTTCAACTCGCCGGCCTACTATATGCAGCAGAACGATCTCGTGATTGTGGAAGGCAACAAGTCTGTTAAAGTAAAGGGCAGCACATCATATACTTATCTCACCGTAACAGGCACACTGGTAAGCATGGTAGCCTCAGTAATATCACTCATCATCGCACTAACCAACTAAAAACCTCATGTCTATGCCACTCCCTACAGAGGCTTCCTCTCCAAACGAGAGCTACAATACAAAAAAAGAAGAAAATCAGGCCTCCAACATTCTTGAGATTGTCTTCTCTTGCCTTTTCGTGCTGCGCAGGAACTGGCGTTGGTTCGCCCTCAGCGTGGTCGTGTGCATGGGCTTGGCGTATCTCTTCACCAAACGGCAGACCCGCACATACAACCAGTCGGCAACAATACTCATAAAGGAAGGCGAATCCAGAAACAACCGCTCTAGAGCCTATAGCACGCTTCAGGACATAAGCGGCATACAGACCACCGACAACCTCAAGGACGAGATCTTCATTCTCACCTCGCGGCGTCTGATGGCGGTGGTCGTTGACCAGCTGAAACTCAACATTTCCTACTCGGTGTCGCAGAACCTCACTCCCGTCACGCTGTTTGACGAGACTCCTATAATTGCCGAGTTTCTGGACGGGAACAAGGGTGCGCTGAGCTTTGATGCCGAGATAACGGGCGGCAAGCTGCGTATCAGGAACGTGCGCTCCAACGGCAGGAAAACCGGCTTTGAGAAGGTCGTGTCGTTTGGCGAGCCGATCAAGACTCCCGGCGGTATCATGGTACTGAAAAAGACCAAGTATCTCTCCAAGTTCAACAACAAGACCGTGCACGTTGTCCGGGCTCCGCAGGAACAGGCCGTCAATTATTTCCGCAACCGCATCAGCGCATCAGAGAACAACAAGGATGCCAACCTCATCACCATTGTATGTCAGGACAAAAACAACAGAAGAGCCCACAAAATCCTGAGCACCCTTCTTGAGGCATACAAGACCGATATAGTGGAGGCAAAGAACACCGTGGCCCACAACACGGCAAAGTTCATTGACGAGCGCATTCTGCTCATTGGGAAGCAGCTCGGCGACGTGGAGAAAGAACTCGTTGACTTCAAGCGGTCAAGCAATATGCTTGACTTCAACCTCAACGTGTCGAACTACCTTGAACAGAGCTCCACCTCGCACGAAACACTCCTGCAGCTTGAGACGAGGTATGCCGTGGTGACATCGCTGCGCGACTTCATCTACGCCCACGCCGCCTCGGAAGGCAAGCTGATACCGGTGCTCGGAGCGTTGGGCAATGCCAACATGGAGCAGCAGATCAACGAATACAACACCCTCATGGTTGAACGCAACAACCTGCTCCTCAACTCTTCGCCGACCGCCAACGCCATTATGGAGCGCGACCGCGTGTTGGCCGCCATGCGCGCCAATATCTGCGCCGGCATCGACAGCTATGTGGATGCCATAAAAATACAGGTGAACAAGGCGCGCCATTCCGACGACGAACTGCGGTCGGCAATGACCACTGCGCCGCAGTCGGAAATCAAGACTCTTGACATCACCCGCCAGCAAAAAATCAAGGAAGCCCTCTACACCTATCTCCTCAACAAGCGCGAGGAGACGGCTCTCCAGCTGGCCATCAACGAGGCCAACATACGCATTGTGGAATACCCGTATGGCACGGGGCTTCCTGTGTCGCCCCACACCAACCGGATTCTGCTCATAGCCCTTGCTTTAGGTCTGCTGATTCCTGCCGGCGTGTTCTGGTTCCTCATCACGATGGACAAGTCCGTACACGGACGCAAGGATATCGAAGACAGCCTCTCCGCACCTATCGTGGGCGACATCCCGCGGTGGGAAGACGACACAAATACCAACAAGTTCCTCACCAAGGCCGACGACAACAAGACCATCTCCGAGGCTTTCAGGGTTTTGCGCTACAATATAAATATGATTATACAGGAGGGCGTGATTGTTGTCACTTCGTCCACTCCGTCACAGGGAAAGAGCTTCATCTCGCGTAACCTCGCCTACATTATCAGTGTCAGCGGTGCCAAGACGATACTCATAGACGCCGATATCCGCAAGAACTCCGTTTCGCAGGTTCTGGGCATGAACCGCACCAGCCACGGCCTCACCTCGTACCTTGCCAACCAGTGCGACATTGACGACATTATCACCAAGACAAGCTCCGAAAATCTTGACGTGATTCCCGCCGGCGTACGACCGCCCAATCCTGCAGAATTGCTTCTGAGCGACCGCCTTGACGAGCTGGTACAGAAACTCCGCAGCGAATACGGCTACAAGTATGTCATAATAGATACGACCCCGACAATCAACGTGGCGGACTCCAACATCGTGAACCGTGTGGCAGACTTCTCACTGTATGTAATACGCGTGGGAGTGGAAGACCGCCGCTTCCTCACAGACCTTGAGAAGCTCTACCAGGAGGGCAAGTTCCGCAATATGCATGTGGTGGTCAACGATTCCAATGCCAGAAATCTCAACGGCTACGGCTACGGCTACGGCTACGGCTACGGCTACGGCTACGGCTACGGCTACGGCTACGGCTACGGCTACGGCTACGGAGATGAAAAGCACAAGCACAGAAAGCACCGCACCAAACTGGGAGCGTTAATAGGACGATTCCTGAGCATACGCCACAAGCTCTGAAAAAAAGAGGAGACGCGCTCCCGATTTCATATCGGGAGCGCGTCTCCTCTTTTTTTCAGAGCTTTCCTGTCTGGCAAGGCTTTCCCGAACCTGCATTGCAGACGGAAGTCTTTTGCCGGAAAACCATGTCGCATTATTTCCATGATTTTCCGGTACAGACGAAACTGATCCGGAAACTTGTTATTCGACGAAGCGGTATTTGAGCAGATACCAGATAGCTTTAAGTCCGTCCTTGGCACGCACTTTCTTTCCCTGCGCCATGGTACGCGGATAATAGCTGATCGGCATTTCCTTTATCTTCAGACCCCGGCGTGCGACCTTGGCCGTCACCTCGGGACAGAACTCGAAGCCCCGGCATTTGAGCGTAATGGAGCGGAGCAATGCCGTGCGGAACATCTTGTAGCACGTGGATTCATCGGTGATGTGTTGCCCGTACAGCACGTTGACAAGCCACGACAAGACCCTGGTTCCGTAGTAGAATGAGCGATAAAGCGACCCATTGCCTCTCTTGTCCAGAAACCTTGAACCATAGAGGACTTCAAGATTTTCGTCCTCCATTTTCTTCAGCATCAAAGCGATGTCATTGGGGTCGAGTTCCTCGTCACTGTCCTGTATCACGACAATGTCACCCGTCAGTTCCCTGAGGGCTGTGCGTATAGCCATGCCCTTGCCCCGGTTGGCACCGTGACGGAGGAGACGGATATTGCAGCCGGGGTTCTGCCCGATATATTTTCTGGCATATTCCGGCGTGCTGTCAGTAGAACCGTCATCAACCACTATCACCTCTTTCCCTATGCCATACGGCAGTTCCACCTTCTGTACCCTTTCAAGAACGGCATAAAGGTTCGCGCCCTCGTTGTAGGAAGGAATGATAATGGAAAGAGTCCTGCCCATCTTTTGTGTTGCGTTTACAGCGTCAGGTTGCTGTCAAGATTCCGGACCAGCGCATTCCATAGAGCCGTGTCGGGACATCTGGCGACAAAGTCAAGCCCGATATGCGACACGGGGTGCTCGAACCTTGTCCTCCACGAATGGAGTGATATGCTGCCGTCTGGATTGCTGCGCGGAGCACCGTATTTCAAGTCTCCCTTTATGGGACATCCTATCGACGAGAGCTGGCATCTTATCTGATGGTGACGACCAGTGAGCAGCCGCACGGCAAGGAGGTGGTATCTGCCAGTAGATTCCACAAGCCTGTAGCGCAGGCGCGCAAGACGGGCTCCGGGAGTTTCCTTCTGATTGGCGAACGACTTGTTGAGCCTCTCATTGCGAACGAGCCATGACACAATCTCCCCCTCGTCCTGCGGCGGCCTGTTGGCAACAACGGCAAGGTAAGTCTTCTCCACCTCTCCACGGCTGAACAGCAAGTTGACGCGTGGCAGAGCCTTGCTCGTGCGTGCAAACACCACCACTCCGCTCACAGGTCTGTCAAGCCTATGGACTACACCAAGGAAAACCTTGCCGGGCTTGGCGTATTTTTCCTTGATGTAGTCCTTTACCAACTCGCAAAGCGGCTTGTCGCCGGTCTTGTCGCCCTGCACGATTTCGCCGGGTGTCTTGTTGACGGCAATGATATGGTTGTCCTCGTAAATTACCTGCACAGGACGGTTGTTTGCCAGAGATGACCGAAAATGTTCGGCAACAGCCCTTACATGTTCATGCCACCGTCAACCTGAATGACCTGTCCGGTAACATAGCTTGAAAGGTCAGAGGCGAGGTAGACTGCCGTGTTGGCGATATCCTCTACCTGACCGCCGCGGCGCAGAGGGATGTTCTTGATCCACTCCTTGCGGATGTCTTCGGACAAAGCGGCCGTCATGGCTGTCTCTATGAAGCCCGGGGCAATGGCGTTGGCGCGCACACCGCGCGATCCGAGTTCCTGGGCAATACTCTTGGCCAAGGCTATCAGCCCGGCCTTTGAAGCGGCATAGTTGCACTGGCCGGCGTTGCCGTGAACTCCCACGACGGAAGCCATGTTGATGATACTGCCGCCCCGCTGGCGCATCATGATCGGGGTACAGGCGTGGATGAAGTTGAACGCTGACTTGAGGTTTACGGCAATCACCGCATCCCACTGGGCCTCGCTCATACGCATCATCAGCCCGTCTTTCGTGATTCCCGCGTTGTTCACGAGAATATCAATGGAGCCAAACTCCTCCTTGACCTTGTTTACCACCTCCTCGGTTTGCCCGAAGTCCGCAGCATTGGATGCATAACCCACGCACTTCACGCCGAGGGCAGCAATCTCCGTTTCTGTCGCCTTGCCGTTTTCGTCAATCACAAGGTCTGTAAACGCCACGTCCGCCCCCTCCTGCGCAAACCTCAGAGCAATGGCCTTGCCTATGCCGCGAGCCGCTCCTGTAACGAGAGCTGTCTTACCACTTAAAAGTCCCATAATAAATTTGTTTGTTCTGTTGTTGTTATCCTCTGTTTTCTCCTTGTACCAATGAAGGAAACCTATGGCACAAAGGCTTGTTTATTCCTTGATGAACTTTGTCACATCCCACTGCTTCATGGTGTTGATGCCGAGCATCCGCTTTACCATATTGACCACTATGGGACGGCTCTCGTCAAGAGTCATGCCGTTGCCAAGCCGCCCATATACATAGGGGACTTCAAGCCCCTTGATGCAATAGTGTATCACATCGGCCACAAGGTCAATGCTCTCCACATGGAACTGCCCCGTTTCGCACCCCTCCTGTATCACACGGCGATAAAGTTCAAGCTCCTCGTGGTCGAAAGCTTTCCTTACTTTCTCCACCATCCATATGTTGCGGAAAAACTCAGCGCGGAGCGACCCGTTTCGCACCACGGTTTCCTTTACCGCATTGAGGTGTGTGTATATCAGAGTGGCGACCTTCAGTTCCGGATCAATGTTGCGCGAAGCCACCTCATCCATCTTGTCGGACAGACGCTCTATTTCGGTTTCTATCACCGCAGAATAGATTTCCTCCTTGTTTGAAAAATACACATACAACGTGCGTCTGGAAATCCCGGACTCGTTGGCAATGTCGTTCATTGTGGTGCCGTTGAGACCGTTTTGCGCGAACAGCTTGCGCGCCACGTCTATGAGGAGGGCTTTCTTTTTGGATGTTGACATACAGGTTCCTTTTTTTGTTTTATGCCTCGGCGCGGACAAAACCGCCCAAGCAGGAAAAGGCAGAAACACGAAGCCCCCCCGGAGACTCGCTCCGGCAGAACTACTGCACACCTCTCTCTCGCTGTGCAAAATTAAGCATTTATGTTCAGACACCATCATCAATCAACAAAAAACTGACATGGCGTACAGACAGCCGCCAAAGCCCTCCTCTCATGCAGTCTTGGCGGCAATTCGCACTGTTGTCACCTTACCATGACCTTGATGCCGTTGACGATATAGGTGCCCGGCTCAAACGGAATGCAATGAACCCCCTCTACAACATCGTTGAACACACACTGTCCTGCGGCATTGTATATGCGCACATCTTCTTTCTTTTCCATCACAAGGCGTATTGCTCCCCGCAAACCCGCATACTTGCCTGCGACACCAGCCTTGACCGCATCGTAGATGTGGGTAATGCCATCCGCGTCCATTTCTTCCGTATCGGGCGAAGACGTGTCGAAATCAAGGGTAAAGACTCCCTTCGACAGACCCCACGCGTCGCCGTCGGGACCGAAGCCGACACGGTCAAGATCAATGCCGTTGCCGGAGCGGTCTTTCACGCTGCCGCCATTCTGGTTGAAATCATAGTAGGCCACCAGACCGCCGGATTCTGCGAGGGTCTCCGGATTGTCCAACGGCGCGTTTATCACTTCTTTCATGGTCGAGAGCGTAAGGCACTTGCTCCAGATACGCAGTTCGTCAAGCTGTCCGCCAAACGGATTTTCACCGCCGGCAATGGTCAGCTGCCCCCAGTCTCCTGTAGACGTGCCGATGCGCGATGCCGCCGTGGCAACGAGTTCCCCGTTGCGGTAGAACTTTACAAGCCCGAAATTGAACGTCAGGGCATAGTGACACCACTCTCCTGCCACAACAAAACCGTTGCCGGAACTGCAGCTCTTGCCGCCGGCCTCCACCGTCATGTTTCCGTTGTAGTCCGTGGTGACAGACAACTGCCCGTTTGACGTAGACATATTGAGAGCGCCCGTCTGTCTTGAAGGGTTCATCCACCATTCGATTGTAAACGCCTTTGTTCCTCCGGCAAAAAGACTGGCAGACGACACAAGCTGCTGTCCACCCGTGAAATTGAGAGCGTTGTAGCTCTCGGCGTTGGCAACGATAAACTTCTGTTCTTCGGTCTTTGATGCTGTGCCCATGTCATTGGACGCTTCAAGGGTCACGCTGTAGATACCGGGGTGTTTGGGAGTGTACGACGAGTTTTGTCCGTTGATTACTGTAGTGTGCTTCCCGTTGGTCACCGTCCATTTCCATGAATCGGGGTTATGCCGGGTCGCGTCGGCAAGATATGTCGTGCCGCCGAGCGTCAGGAAATCGGGATCCACGGAGAATGCCACGCCCGGGGTGGTATGCATTACCGTCACGTATTTGGTCATCCTGTCGAAGCCGCCGGCGTTGGATGCCGTGAGGGTGACTGGATATACGCCGGTATTGCTATAGCCCACAAGAGCGTTCACACTGTTTATTTCCTCGCGGTCGGCACCGGGCAAACTCCATGTGTACACGCAGTTGGCGCCCTGTGACTTGTTGGCAAAACTGAACATCTCGCCCTCCGTCAGAGTATCGGCTGATATGTCAAAATCCGCCTTCGGTGTTTCCGGGCGAACCACCGTCACTGTACCTGTATACTCTGCGGCATCGCCGTCACTGTCCTCTGTCTTGACCGTCACTTCATACTCGCCGGGGGTGGCGAAAGTGAAATACGGGTTGGCGACGGTGCTCCCGGCACCGGCAAGGCCCTTGACAGACCATTCCCACTTCACGGTGTTGAGCGAAGCCTCCGATCTGAGCTGCACAGGCTCGCCCGCATACACGATGTCCTCCGGGCAGCTGAAGCTGACCGTCTTCAGCACACCTGCTCCGGTTATAAGCGTTTCGTCACTGCCTGCAACTGCACCGCTGAGCTGTGCATCACAGCCCGAAGCAAAGTCCTTGAGGTAGAGAATGCCTCCTTCTTCGTAGGTCTCCATCGGATAGTATACCAGCAGCTCCGGCTGTGCCGACGGAGAACTTATATAGGTATTCCTGTTGGTAAAAATCTCTCTGAGAGTGCGCGCAGATGCCCACAGGCGGAATTCGTCTATTTCGGCATCCATCAGCCCGTCTGCAGTGCCGAGGAAAAAGTTGTCCATTGCCGGCAATCCGCTGAACTCTGAGGAGCTCAGAGTTCCTTTCTTTCTTCCGTTGACATACACCGTGAGCGTGTTTCTGTCTATCACTACCGCCACATGATACCAGCTCCCGACTTTGATTGTGTTGGCCGAGGTTGTGATGCGGTTTGAAGAGTCCCACCCGCACATGAGCTGCCCGCTCTTGCTGAATGTTATCAGAAAAGAGCCCCACGCACTGCCTATCTGGTCGCAGAAGCCGTCAATGCTGTTGGGCTTTATCCAGAACTCAATGGTCGCCTGTGGCAGTTTCTCTTTCATCACACCGGGTACCGCCACCGAAGCCTTGTCGAGCAGCAGCGTCTTGTTGCCCTCTTCCTGAGAGTAGGACACCGCATTGCGGGCTGGCTGGCTTTTCTGCGACAGAAGCACATAGTCCTTGTATCCGTAGGCCGTCACCACATAATACGTGGCCGTTTCGTCGTCAACGACATACGAGTGGCTGAAACCGGGCACCTCTGCCACCTTTTCGCTGCCTTTGTATATGCAGTAGTGCGAAATGTCATAGCTTGAGGGCTTCGGGGCACTCCATGTCAGCCTGTTGCCGGACAGGGAGGCGTTGAGCGGGGCGTAGAACTGTCGGCCGGCCACCGTGACCGACACAATGGTTGTCCCGCCGTTGTTGAGAACGGCCACCGTGTCCATGCGAGCTGGGATTTCCAGACCATCGTCTTCAATGCCATAATCCATCAACGACACCTTGTAGACGTTCCCTTCGCCTATGGCGGAGGAGCGGGAATTGATGACAAAGAAATATTTCAGAGGCTTGGACAGGTCATAGTTTTCCGTGAGATCGGTCACATCGTAGCCGAACTCTATCGGCTCGTAGTTGTATCCTGTGCGCCACTTGCCGAGCATGGGCACTTCGGGAGCGGGGCTCTGTTTCTTGCCGTCACCGGCATAGTTGAAGAACGGCATCACCTCGGTGACCTCAGGCTTGACCGCAGAGGTGTCGGACGCCACACCAGCACTGAAACTCAGTTCCGAACGGCGGCTGTAGTCCATTACAATCTTGAGTACGCGCTTGGGCTCATAGTCCTTGCGCCACGTATAGTGACCGGAGTTCCAGGGCAGGGTGCTTGTCCCCACCGCAACGCTGAACTTGTAAGGGCAGTATATGAAGCCCTTGTTGCACCAGCCCGCACCCCACGAATTGCAGATAATCCAGGCCCCTTTCTCGTCCTTGTCCTCTTCACCGTAGACACCGTTGGAGTCAAGGTCAAACTCTATGCGGTCATCGTAGCCCACAACGGAAAGGGCGTGGTCAAAGGTCTTGCCCCAGCTGCTCACGCAGTACATGCCCGCCACGCCAATCTCCTTGTTGACAGCCGTAGAGGGAATCCTGCCCCACTGGCCGCCACTGGCCACGCCAATGCCTGACACTCCGCCAGCATAGAAAGACTCGTCGCCCCAATGGTTCCACAGCCACTGCTTGAGTTCCTCGCGCCCTGTCTCTGTAGACTGGTCCTGCGAGCAATAGGTATCACCGCCAACCGTGCGGTTGAACATGGCCCTGTACCATTTGTCGTAGCCCTGCATATAACCATAGAAAGAACTACCCGTGTCCTGGTTGCCGAACAATGTGCTGTAGGTGCGACCGCCGTAGTCGGTCACGTTCGGCACTCCGTGTTTGTTCATGATGGGATATTTTTCAATGCCGGCATATGTGTGCAGCCACGTGAAATGGGTGGGCAACTGGTTCTCCGGATACGAAGCGTCGGCATTGCGGTAGGCATTCATGTCGTATGTCATACAGTAAGCCACTGCCTGAGCCGAACCGCACGAACCTCCGTCCTGGTTGAATACGGGCGGGAAGAACTTGGTCAGCGCATTGTTGACATGATCCGGGCGTGTCTTGCCTGTCCTGTAACCGGTGCTCCGCGCCGTTCCCCCGGATGCTGTCCCCACAGGGGAACCGTTCTTCCCGTTTCTCCCGGCAAAGGGTTTGGCATCGGGATATTTACTGTAGTCTACCTTGATATCCTGGGCAGTCACGCCGTTTGCTGCCAGCAACAACGATACCGCCAATATTTTCACAAGTTTCATAGTTGTTGTCTCTGTTTGTCTTTATCTTCTCTGGAAAAGCCTCCCAATGAATGAAAGGGAGGCAAAAATAATCATTCCTCCCCGAAAAAGGCATAACCGCCACTTGATTTTGCATAAAAGGACTATCTTTGCATCAAACAAACGAATATATGCGTCCGACAATCACTTTCCTGCAGGAAAGATTTGACCGCTTCAACCGTCTGTGTTTCGACGGCTGTCTGCCGACACCATGCCTCAGGCTGACCACGGCACGCACATTCGGAGGCCGGCTGAGCTATACTGTGCGCAACAGACCGTTTCACACCAAACGATTCAGTTCTCCCGTCATTTCCATAAGCACGCTCCGCGATTTTTCCGAGAGCGAATACGAAGACATCCTGCTGCACGAAATGATACACCTGTACATTCTCGCAAAAAACATCAAGGACTCTTCGCCACACGGCGAAAAGTTCCGGGCTATGATGGATCAAATAAACAGTCGGTACGGACGGCACATCACCGTTTCGCTGCGCGTCACGGAAAAGACCGGAAGCCAAGACACCAGGCTGCGCCGCCACCTCATATGCGTATCACAGCTCAGAAGCGGGCATACAGGCATCACCCTGTCCGCCCAAACCTGCATTTTCCGGTTATGGCGGGAAATCGGCAGTCATCCCCAAGTGGAAAAAACTGCATGGTATGTCTCCGCCGACCCTTATTTCAACCGCTTCCCCCATTCTCACACGCTCAAAATCTACAAAGCCGAGCCGGAAGAACTCGCCGCACATCTCGCCACGGCACAGAGACTGTACAACGACGGAAAAGAAATCTCCACTGATGCCAAAGACCGCCCCCTTTGACACAAGCCGGATACGCCACAGCGCAACATTTCGCACCGTGTCAACGACATATTGGAACAAGAATATGTAACTTTGCACCTCATACAAACCCTTTAAACACATATACCGAATAAAAACAAGACGATGAATTTTGTAGAAGAACTCAAGTGGAGAGGCATGGTTCACCAGATGATGCCCGGCACGGAAGAACAACTGGCAAAAGAAACGACCACAGCATACGTGGGCATTGACCCCACGGCCGACAGCCTGCACATAGGGCATCTTTGCGGCGTGATGATGCTGCGCCATTTCCAGCGCTGCGGACACAAGCCGATGGCTCTCATTGGCGGAGCCACAGGCATGATTGGCGATCCCTCGGGCAAAAGCCAGGAACGCAATCTTCTGGACGAGGAAACGCTACGTCACAACGTGGAGTGCATCAAGGCGCAGTTGGCCCGCTTCCTGGACTTCGAGAGCGACATCCCCAACCGGGCAGAACTGGTCAACAACTACGACTGGATGAAGGACTACACGTTTCTGGATTTCGCACGCGAGGTCGGCAAGCACATCACCGTGAACTACATGATGGCCAAGGACTCCGTGAAGCGCAGGCTCAACGGGGAGGCAAGTGACGGCCTCAGTTTCACCGAGTTCACCTACCAGCTTCTGCAGGGCTACGACTATCTCTACCTCAACACCCACAAGAACTGCA
This sequence comes from Bacteroides thetaiotaomicron, assembly GCA_963634195.1. Classification (GTDB taxonomy): domain Bacteria; phylum Bacteroidota; class Bacteroidia; order Bacteroidales; family Bacteroidaceae; genus UBA6382. The sequence continues at coordinate 14,708 of CAVHBF010000045.1, forward strand.
AACTGCAAATGGGCGGCTCTGACCAGTGGGGCAACATCACCACAGGGGCAGAACTCATACGCCGCACCACAGGAGCAGAAGCCTACGCCCTCACCTGCCCTCTCATCACGAAGAGTGACGGAAAGAAATTCGGCAAGACGGAGAGCGGCAACGTGTGGCTTGACGCCAACCGCACCACGCCATACAAGTTCTACCAGTTCTGGCTCAACGTGAGCGATGACGATGCAGAGCGTTACATCAAAATATTCACCTCGCTTGACCGCGAAACCATTGACTCCCTCATTGCCGGACACCGGGCAGACCCGAGACAGCGCATTCTCCAGAAACGGCTGGGGCAGGAAGTGACCACTCTCGTGCACGGCGAACAGGCATACCAGACGGCGGTGGAAGCCTCAAGCCTCCTGTTCGGCAAAGCCACAAAGGAGAACCTCCTCCGGCTTGACGAAGCTACGCTGCTCAGCGTCTTTGACGGGGTTCCGCAATATGAGCTGCCCAAAGACCGGGTACTCGGGGCCAAAGCCGTGGAACTGCTGGCGGAGACTACGGACTGTTTCCCCTCCAAAGGCGAGTTCCGCAAGATGGTCAAAGGCGGCGGCGTGAGCATCAACAAGGAGAAACTTTCCGACCCCGAAGCCGTCCTCTCGGACTCTGACTTGCTTGACGGAAAATATATTCTCGTCCAGAAAGGCAAGAAGAACTACTACCTGATTATCGTAAAGTAGGGTCCGCTAATTAGGAATAAATAAAAGTTGTACCAAACACAATTTAGGGGGATTATTATGAAGACTATAAGAA
>CAVHBF010000046.1:0-15095 GCA_963634195.1 Bacteroides thetaiotaomicron
TTTTGCGATGCTGGCCTCTTTTGCCTCTATTTCATTGAGAGACTGGCGGATCTTGCTTTTGGCGCGTCCCGTGGCGACATAGTCCAGCCATGCGTGTTTCGGTGTCTGATTGGCTGAAGTGAGAATGGTTACCTGGTCTCCGCTATGGAGCTCCTGCCTCATGGAGGCGTGGTGGTTGTTGATGATGGCACCAATGCAACGGTCACCTATATTGGTGTGTATGCTGTATGCAAAATCAAGCACAGTGGCGCCCTTTATAAGCTTGTGGAGGTCGCCTTTGGGGGTGAAAACATAGACCTCATCGGTCTGCAGATCGGTCTTGAACTGATCCATTATCTTCATGGAATCGCCCTCCACCTCAAGGGCAGCCCGTATGTTGGCCAGCCACGCTTCAATGTCTTTTTCCCCGGTCTTTATGCCTTTGTATCTCCAGTGGGCGGCAAGTCCATGCTCCGCCACATCGTCCATCCGCTCTGTACGGATCTGTACCTCAACCCATTTGTTCTCCGGTCCAAGCACGGTGATGTGCAGGCTTTCATAGCCGTTGCTTTTGGGAATGGACAGCCAGTCGCGCAACCGCTTGGGATTTGGCTGGTACATATCCGTGATGATGCTGTACGTCTGCCAGCAGTGCAGTTTCTCTTTCTGTGGCGGCGAGTCCAGTATGATTCTTATTGCAAACAAGTCGTAGACCCCTTCAAACTCGCAGTGTTGTTTTTTCATCTTCTGCCAGATGGAGTGTATGCTTTTGGTACGGCCCTTTATGTGGAACTTGAGGTTTTGGCTCAGCAGCTGTTTTTCTATAGGGCCGATGAAGTTCTTGATATAAGTGTCGCGCGCCTGTTTGGTAGCGTTCAGTTTTTCCTTTATATGGTAGTATGCATCGTGGTTGAGGATTTTGAGAGAGATGTCTTCAAGTTCGCTCTTGATTCTGTACAGCCCCAGTTTGTGGGCCAACGGTGCATAGAGAAAGGATGCTTCGCTTGCCATGCGCACCATGAACTGTTTGGTATACCCTGCCTTGTTTTCAGACTCTTCCGCATGGTTGTTGTCAGAGCAGAGCTTGCTCATCTTGCGCATGATGTTTGTGCAGTCTGCAATCATGATGAGGATGACCCTCATGTCTTTGGCGAAGGATATGAGCAGGTTGCGGAAATTCTCGCTCTCGATGCTGGCGTTTTTCTTGTAGAGTTGCTGAGTGTTGATTATTCCCTCCAGTATCGTGCATACATCTCCGTCAAGTGCGTCTTTGATACTGTTGAGCTGTTCGCTGTCGGTAATGACGGTAGACAGCAGACAGGCCTGTACCCCCTCTGCGTTTATCCCGATTTCCTTGCTTGCGATTATTGCGGTTTCGAGAGCCTTTGTCGTGTGGCCTACAATGGTGTCCGACTTTTCCGCATGGTCGCGTATGATTGTCCTGATGCTATGGTAGGCATTGTCCTTGAAGGCATTGGGCTGGAGCTCGTGCAATTCTTTGTAGAGGGATATTATTGTGTTCTGCTTCATCAAGGTCATCGGTTTTTGTGGTTTGTCCTGATTTCAGGGGACTTTTGTTCTTGCAATGAGTGTTGTTCCGCCAATGTTTATCACCGCTTCGTCTTCAATGAGAACCCGATCTTGGTCACGCAGTATGTTTCCCTGGTAGAAAGTGCCGGTCAGACTCGGAGCGTCGCGCAGGACAAATTGAAGCTCCTGTCGCTTGTCGCGGCTTACCGTGACAATGCAATGGGTTGTGTCAATGCTCGGGTCGCTTGTCATGATGGGCGTGTTGGCGGATGTTCCCTTTACGTATCTGCCGATAATGTTTTCTCCAAGGAACAGGGGCAGTTCCTGCCGTTCGTGAAAAGAGTTCTCAAGCACCGTGATTTTTCCCAGGACAGGCTTTTGCGGCTTGCCTTTGCTTCCCAGTTTTATTTTGAACTGTTTTTGGCATAAGGGGCATACAAAGACAAGCACCCTGTCTGGCGGATAGGCTTTGTCGTCAAACGTAAGGTATCGACCGCATTTTGGACACGCTACTCTCTTCATGCTGTAAGATAGGATAAAGTTCTCGGGACAGTTGGTGTGTAGGACAACCGACGGCAGGGAATCTGCCGTGTTGTATTACCGTTTCATCACCCAGGCGGAAGAGAACCTGTCGTTTGATGCACGTAATTTGCCGAGAGCCTCGCAGGCATCCTTTCTGCTCGGGAAGGAGTCGTATACGACCCTGTTCATTTTTCCATCATGAACGAATTGTGCGCAGTCAAGATTCTCTTTCTTGAGGTTTTCCACAAGTCTTTCGCCGCCTTTCCGACTTATGGCACTGGCCACGACAATCGTGAAACTCTCCGTATGACCAGAAATTACGGCTTCACCCTTGCGGACGGAATCCGCTTTTTGCTTCGGCGTTTCTTTTTGTACGACGGGTCTGTGGCCGCTCGCTGCAGGCTTTGCTTTGCCGCACGTTGCGCTTGTGCGGGTTGTGCTCACGATGGCGGCCTCCTGCACGTTTGTGCATACAGGGTTTGCCGATGGTGCAATCGTAAACACGAAATACAACAGTGCAGCTGCCATGGACGCAACGGCATAGCGTACGGATCTCTTGCTTATGCGTATGACGTAATGACTGCTGTCTGGGTCTGCTGCAAGACACCCCCCTGTGCTTTCTCCGGATATCCTGTCCTGACGGTTGTCGGCATCAAGCCTGTTGCCTATGCTTTCTGCTGTCTCGTCAAGGGCGACTGCGACAGAAGACACGGAAGCCTCTATCTCACAGGGTATAAGACCATAGTGATCCATTGAAGATACCCCCATGTTGTCAAAGGGCGAGAATACCAGAGCTTGATTCTGCGCCAGTTGGAGCTTTCCTATATGTCTGAATTCGTACTCGCCTTTTTCATGCAGTGCGCGGTGGATTTCCTTGATGTTCTCCTCTACCAGCGACTGGGCTCTCGGGTAGCTTGTGTCGTAAGCTGCCATATAGGACTGGACCAGGAGACCGTCATTGTCTTTCAGCTGCGAGTTGAAGCTGATGGAGCGGTAGGGCGGATAGATTTCCTGTCCCTCTATGAACGAGCTTTCATTTCTCGTTATGAAGCCGCCAAGACCCGGCACGATTACGCAATCGTGGCTGAGCAGCAGCTTTTCTATGTGGGACTCTATCCGTATCATGAATCTTTTTTGAATCTCTTGCAAAGGTAGTCCATATTCACGTATTTGCAAAACGAATTTAAGGCATTTTTTTGTACGGAAAGGAAGAAGTTTGTTTAAGTGTTTCGTTGATAGAGAGATAAAACATGAAAATATTTTTCTGGCATGACCATGACCGTTTGAGACCTTGTACAGACGGAACTTTTTCAATAGACCGTGCCCGTGCGCGGCGTTGTGCTTGTTGCTATAATATGCTGGTATTCTGCTTGATACGCTATTTTGTGCAAGTTGCCGTCTATTTGTTGTCGTGGTTTGGTATGCGGGGTGTCCTGCAGCGCAATGCCATTTGTCACGGGAGTCTGTTGCCAAATTGTTTCAAGTTTAGTAATTTTGTCGGCAAACAGAAACCACGCATGAAAATTATTGTTGTAGAAAGTGCGGGAGAGTACAATAAACCCGACGCTGAAACGTTTTATGATGTGTTGGAGCGTTGTCCACGCTTGTGGCTGAAAGCGGATTCGGCGTTGCTCAAGAACAACACCCCTTTTTTTGTTCCTGATTTCACAAGGGAGTGTTCGGCTTCAGTATATGTGGCATTGAGGATTTGCAGGATGGGCAAGAGTATAGCAGCCCGCTTTGCCCGCAGATATTATGATGCCTGGTCTGTGGCCGTGGATTTCACCGCAGAGGACGTGTTGAGGCAACTGCGCAAAAGAGGCGAACCGTGGGATATGGCAAAAAGCTTTGATTCATCTGTTGCAATGGGAGGTTTTGTGGAGCTGAAGCCGGGAGACGAGAACGGGCCGGTGTCTGCAAGACTTGAGATAAACGGTGTGGAACAATCCGTAAATGTCTGCGATGACATATGCTCGTTTGCGGGTCGCGTGATTGAAAATATCAGCAGGGTGTTTACGGTAAGGCAAGGCGACTTCCTGCTTGTGGGGAGTCCGAAACGGAGGCCGATCGTGAAAATAAATGACCATCTGGATGCTTTCCTGAACGGGCGTAAGCTGTTGGACTTTAACATAAAATAGGAAACGATGAAAGCAATGAAATATAGGATACAAAGACTCGTGTCATGTGCTGTGCTTGTGTTGTTCTTCTGTGTCACAGAGAGTTCCGGCAGGGGCGGTTTCGTGCATTTGGACTGGAACTGCGTTGATTTCTCCGGCCGGATTCCGGAATATTGCAACACAGTGAAGCTTGGCCGGCACTATGGCGGATATTCCTATGCCGCCAGAGTGCTGTATCCTGAATTTGCCGAAATGTCCAGACGTGAGGCGAATATGCTTGGTTCGCTGAAAACGGAACTTGGCAGCGAGGTGAAGGTTGAAACAAGGCTCGGGGTCAGCCAGAAAGAGGGTTATCTGGATGTCCTCGTGGTCCCTATTGTCAAGCGTGGCGGCAAGCTGCTCAGGCTGGTCAGTTTCAAGCTGCAGATAGACAGTGTGGCCAACCAGACGGCGAAGTCTTCGTCTTTTGCCGCGAAGTCTGGTTCTGTTTCTTCCAGATACAAGGCCCATTCCGTGCTCAGCGAGGGGAAATGGGTAAAGATAAGGGTGGAAAAGGAAGGCATATACCAGCTGTCGAGATCGTTTTTGGCGGGGATGGGATTTCGCGACATCAGCCGCGTGAAAGTGTTCGGGTATGGCGGTCGGGTGCAGAACCATGTCATCAGCTACGGCACCTATGTGAACAACGACTACGATGACCTTGAGGAGATTCCTTTGTACAGGCGCAAGGACAACTTGCTGTTTTTTGCGGAGGGATGTGTGAGATGGTCAAACTGGACTCTGGCTTCAAAGCTCTCTCCCAACGGAGAGTGCTACGCCACCCATGCCAACAACACGTATTCAAAGTATTCGTATTATTTCGTGACAGAGGGCGACAGTCCGTTGCAGATGGGTGAACTTGAGTCGCCGCAGACAACGTCCCAGACGGTCTCCACATATCCAGAGCATTTTCTGATAGACAATGATGCCTACAGCTGGTTTTCCGGAGGAAGGACATTTTATGACAGCTATGATTACGCTAGCGGCAATTCGAAGAACTACACGATAGAGACTCCAGATATCGATCCGGACTGTGCGGTACAGGTGGACATCTCGTTTTCGGCCAAGTCGACAAGCGTCACGACCGCCCAAGTCAACATCGGCACAGAGCGGCTCGGCACAATGACAATGGCCGCGCTGGCAACGGACTATGACAAGGCAACGGTTTCAGACCGCTCGTTTGTCACACTGTTGTCTGGCAATACAAACACGCTCAATATCTCCACTACGAAAGGCAACTCTGCACGTCTGGACTTTATCAGGGTGTGCTACCGCCGCCGGCTGAAGATGAACGGCGACTTCCTTGTGTTCAGCCACTATCTGTCGTCGCCATCGACAATGACTCTTGAGGGGGCTTCTGCAAATACGGAGGTGTGGAGAATCGGCTATCCCGGCAATCCCGTGGCCAGAGTGCCGGCAACCCTGAACGGCACGACCATGACATTCGGCATCGAAAATCCCACTCTGCGCTACGTGGCCGTAAATCTGGACGCAAATTATCCAAGTCCGGAAAATGTGGGCAGTATAGCCAACCAGGACCTTCATGCTGATTCGGTGGCGGATATGGTTGTCATCATACCCGAAAGCGGGAAACTGCGGGAGCAGGCTCAGAGACTTGCCTCGTTCCACGAAGACCGCGACTCTCTCGTTGTGAAGGTTGTGAGCGCCGACGTGCTGTACAACGAATTTTCTTCGGGAACTCCCGATGCGGGCGCATACCGCAGGTATCTGAAGATGCTGTATGACAGAAATTCGGGCGAGAGCCTGCCGAAATATCTGCTTCTTTTTGGAGGATGCGTGTGGGACAACCGCGGCGTGACGCCGGCCTGTGCCAAACTGGATCTTAAAGATTATCTGCTGTGCTATGAAAGTGAGCCGTCCGTCAGCGAGGTGAGCTGTTATGTCAACGAAGACTATTTCGGGATGCTTGATGACGGCGAGGGGGCAAACTTGAGGTATGACAAAGTTGACCTTGGAATAGGGCGCATTCCGGTGACCGATGCGGCAAAGGCGAAAATCGTGGTAGACAAGATTATTGCCTATGCAGAGAACAAGAATCCCGGAAACTGGAAAAACGCCGTGTGGTTTCTTGCTGACGACGGGGAGAAAAACAAGCATATGGATGCAGCTGAAGGAGTGGCGAATATGGTTGAGGACAATTACCCTAACCTCAAGGTGGGGCGCATTTATTGGGATGCCTACACGAGGGTAAGTACGGCCACTGGTTTTACCTATCCGCAGGTTACCTCGGACATAAAGACCGCCATGCAGAAAGGCGCACTGGTGATGAATTACATGGGACACGGAGCTCCTTACTGCATATCAAAGGAAAACGTACTGAAGTTGGCCGATTTCAAGGAGTTTGCCAACAACAGGGTGCCCCTGTGGGTTGTGGCTTCGTGCGAGATATCGCCTTTTGACCGCGAAGAAGAAAACATCGGCGTGGAGAGTATGCTCAATCCGAACGGCAGCGCGATAGCGTTCTACAGCTCCACAAGAGCGGTCTACTCCACTCAGAACAGCTATATAAACAACTATTTCATGTATTACGTGCTGGGCAAGTCGAAAAGCGGGAAACGGTACACGTTGGGCGATGCCAACCGTCTTGCAAAGGTAAATCTCGTTTCCACGGTTGACGGCGAAATCATGAACAACCGCGATTATGGCGACAACAAGCTGAAGTACGCTTTGTTGGGTGACCCGGCCCTGACAATAGGAATGCCCACCCGAACCGTTGTGCTTGACAGCATAAACGGCATGGCCTTGGATGCAGGTTTGCCGATCAATCTGTCGGCGGGGAGCATGGCGAGGTTCTCCGGCCATATCGAGGACACTGGCGGGAGTCCTCTTCCCGGATTCAACGGACAGGTCACTGTCACGCTGTATGACAGCAAAGACACTGTCACTTGCAAGAACAACACCAACGAAGACGTTGACCCACTGGTCTACAGTTCCTATGACCGTATGCTGTTTGAGAGCAATGACTCAGTCAGACTTGGCAGGTTTACGTTAGAGATACCCGTTCCGCTTGACATAAAATACAGCGGCGGTTGCGGCATGGTCAACATGTATGCCGTCAGTGCAGACAACAGGATAGAGGCCAATGGCATGGACACGCGCTTCACCATAAGCGGCACGCATGACGACATCCAGTCGGACTCCATAGGTCCGGAACTGTTTGTGTATCTGAACAGTCCCGATTTCAAGAACGGACAGGTGGTCAACGGGACTCCCTATTTCTATGCCCGTCTGAAAGATGCTGATGGCATTAACATAACCGGAAACGGGGTGGGGCATGACCTTGAACTGATAATTGACGGCAAGGAAAGCACCTCATACAACCTTAACACATACTACAAGAATGATTTCGGCAGCTATACTTCCGGCTCTGTTTCATACAAAATTCCGCAATTGCCGGACGGCAAGCACAGGCTGGTGTTCCGGGCTTGGGACATAAAGAACAACTCTTCTTCCGCATCGCTGGATTTTGTGGTGAAATCCGGTTTGCAGCCGCAGATCAGTTCTGTCGCACTGAGCCGTAATCCTGCTTCTTCGTCAACGGTGTTCATGATAAGCTATGACCGTCCGGAAGAAGAGACGAAGTTTACCGTCAATGTCTACAACTGTTATGGGCAGAAATGCTGGTCCCATACGGAGACTGCCGTTACGGACGGCTACCACACCATCGGTTGGGACTTGTCTTCCAACAACGGAGTAGCTCTGGCCTCGGGTGTGTATCTGTATGAGGTGGCAATATCCTGCAATGGCGGTGCAGGGGCTGTGAAAAGGCAGAAAATGATCATATCAAGGCAATAAAAAAGGATTTGTGGAGTTTATTAAGGGACAAGAAAACGGTTTGACAAGAAATTTGATATGAAACAAACATACATACTGACAGTGATGCTGTTTGTTGGAGTGGTTGGTACCAACGGACAGGACATAAAGGAGAAGTTCAATCCTGTACAGACGGCCGTGGTGTCGCAGAGCATTGCTCCAGACGCCCGGGCTGGCGGCATGGGTGACATAGGCGCGGCAACCGAGCCCGATGTCAACTCGCAGGCATGGAATGCCGCCAAGTATCCTTTTGCCATTTCAAAGGGAGGAATAGCACTCAACTATACTCCGTGGCTGCGGCAGATTGTCAACGACATTGATCTGGCCTACATGGCGGGTTATTACCGTTTGGGCGACTATCAGGCAGTGAGCGGTTCGTTGAGGTATTTCTCTCTTGGAGACGTGTCTACGAAAGCGAGTGGCGATGATGTGGACATGACAATCCGTCCTTATGAATTTGCAGTTGATGCCGCGTATAGCCGTATGTTGAGCGAAAAGTTCTCTGCCGCTGTCACTCTGCGCTATATATATTCCGACCTTTCTGGTCATTATGATGACGGGTCAAAGCCCGGATCGGCTTTTGCCACAGATATAGCGGGATACTATAACACTTACGTGAATTCTGGAAGCCGCGAGTGTCAGCTGAGCGTGGGTTTTGGCGTCCATAATCTTGGAAGCAAAATCAACTACGGCGATGATTATTCATTTTTTCTTCCGACCACTTTGCGGTTGGGTTTCAACTATACCATACCCATTGACGAGTATAACAGAATCTCTATTTGTGCCGATGCCAACAAGCTTCTGGTGCCGACATATCCTACAGATGCCCAGTGCGCCAAGAAATTAGGCTACACTACCAATGACGGAGAAGACCATACCGCCGAGTACCAGAAATACCGCGAGGAAAACTACTATAACATTTCCGCCATATCCGGCATCTTCAAGAGTTTCGGCGATGCGCCGAATGGTTTTTCGGAAGAACTTGAGGAAATCCAGTGGTCTTTGGGTCTGGAGTATACCTACAATGACAAGTTCACTCTCCGCGGGGGCTACCATCATGAAGCCGAGACCAAGGGAAACCTCAAGTATTTCACCGTTGGTGCAGGCTTCAAGATGAATGTGTTCTCGTTGGATGCGGGCTATGTCATCTCCACGGCGGCAAACAATCCGCTGGACCAGACTCTGCGCGTGACACTGGGTTTTGACCTTGACGGAATAAAGGACATACTGAGCCGCGGCCGGCGCAGGTATTGATATAGTCCGTGTTTGGAACGGAATACGCAAAGGTGTCTTAGGAATTTTCAGATCTGGTGATATGCGCATAGGTTTCGGGTATGATGTCCACAGGATAGTCGCAGACCGCAGTCTGTGGCTTGGCGGCGTGCCTGTCGAGGCCGATTTCGGTCTGCTCGGCCACAGCGATGCCGATGTGCTGATCCACGCCGTCTGCGATGCCTTGCTCGGTGCTGCCAGCCTGCGTGACATCGGTTTCCATTTCCCGGACTCAAATCCTGCCTACAAGGGGATTGACAGCAAGGTTCTCTTGGAAAAGGTCGTGGAACTCTTGCGTACAGATGGCTATCGCGTCGGCAACGTTGATGCCACGGTCTGCTGTGAACGCCCCAAGATCAATCCGTATGTGCCGCAGATGCAGCATTGCATGGCAGAACTGATGGGTGTGGCTGACAAGTGTGTATCGGTGAAAGCCACCACAACGGAAAAACTCGGGTTCACAGGCCGGCAAGAGGGAATCTCCGCCTATGCCGTCGCTCTGATTGAAGACATCTGATTTCAGACTCCCGTTTTGGGTTAAAAAAACATAAAAACCGGCAATCTGCCCGTTTGCCGCTGGCGTTTTTGTGCGGAAATAATTATTTTCGCACGGAATACAAATGGATGTGGAATAACGTGCGTGATTCTGAACACGCCTAAACGGTTGATGTTATGAAACGGGTTTCTTTGTTCTGTGCTATGGCTTTTGCGGTGTCTGGTGTCGTAAGAGCGCAAGATGACGTTTATTTTATCCCTTCAAAGGAAGTGAGAGCTGTCAAGCCTGCCGACAGTCAGACCAGCTATGACAACGGCACGGTCGTAGGCAACAGTGTTTCCGATAAGGCTCTCAATTACCGGGAGGTGCGTGACGTTGATGAATACAATCGCCGTACGGTCTTGCCTGATACATCCGACAGCGGCAATGTCAGGGAGGTGAAGTCGAGTTTTAATGACAGCGAAGACGGCGTTTCCTATCCGTATACCAAAATGGTGATGCGCTTTTACTGCCCGCGCCCAGGTGTCATTGTTAGCAGCCCTTATTACTGGACAGTTTGCTATGATGACGTATGGGATGCGTATTATGACAGTTGGGCGTTGTCCTGTCCGAGCTACACGTGGTGGTCTTGCACCTATGACCCCTGGTATTACAGCCGTTGGCACTACCGCACTTGTTGGGATTTCACATGGGGCTGGCATGATCCGTGGTGGAGCTATTCATATTGGGGCTGGGGGCGTCCGGCCTGTTGGGCTTGGAGCAGGCCGGCATTTGATCCCCGCCATCTGGGGCGGCCTATGTGGGCACACCGCGACTATGGTCATGACGGTTTTCCTTTTGGTCACAATGGCGGTCGGCGCAATTTTATTCCCCGCGACTTCGGTCACAGGGACGCCGGTCGCACCAGTGGCTTTGCAGGCATCCGACGTGACAACGGCAATGTTTTCGGGCGTAGTGACAATGGCGGTTCACGCATAGTCCGTGCACCGGGAAGGGGTGATTACAGTCGTGGAGCGGACTATGGTCGCGCCAATCGGACAGACAACAACAGAACTTACAGTCCCGGCAGCAACAGAGCTTACGGTCGCGGTGACAACCAAGGGTACGACCGTGGTTCTGCCGTACAGCCACAGCGTTCGGGAGGGGCTTCACGCGGCGGTTCCCTGTCGTCGTTCGGCTCGGGTTCCCGTCAGTCCGGACTGTCTGTAGGCAGATCTGCCGGAGGTGGTGGCCGTGGTGGTGGCGGAGTCAACCGCGGCGGGCGCAGGTAGGCCTCCGCATATCCGTTGGCTGTACGGCGGTTCTTTGGAAAAAGGAGTGTGCTCCATGTAGCAAGCGTTTGTCAGAAAACCAAATCATAACGCTCATGATAACTATAAAGAAAATATTTGTTGCTGCGGCACTTGTGTTGGTGTCTTCAAGCGTTTTTCCGCAAGATATTTATCAGATAGCGGAATTGGGTACTGCCGACCTTAACGGGACTTCCCGGTATGTCGGTATGGGCGGTGCCATGGGTGCCCTCGGTGGCGACTTGTCCACGATGTCATCATCGCCGGCGGCAATTGGACTGTATAGGCACAGCGATGCGGCGGTGACTGCCAGTCTGGTTTCCCAACCGGGAGGTTACGAGTTTGACGGCAATCACAACTCTCATATGTCATTTGACCAGCTTGGATTTGTATACAGCTTCCCGACCATGGACGGTCAGTTGAAATTCATAAATTTTGGTATCAACTACCACAAGCAGTACGATTTCAACCAACTTGTTGCATCGTCAGCCTTGGATCTCAGCGGCGTTGGCTATGCATCGCAGACATGGCAACTTGCTGACCTGTGCAATTATTGGCACGGTCCCGATGTGGCCACGCCGTTGACAGCAATGGCATATGATGCTTACCTCCTTGGCAGCGAGGGGAGCAACTACAGTGCCTACGGCGCATCTTCGCATTTCTACAACAAGGCGCGGTGGGGAAGTAATCAGGCCTTTGACTGCAACTTGTCGTTCAACGTAAACGACAAGTGGTATTTCGGTATCACGGCATCGGCGTACAATGTAGTTCGGAAAAGTTCCATGGCCTACACGGAAGATCTTTTTGATGTAGAGACACGGACTGCCGACGGGTTCTACACGCTGACAAACACCAACAGCTTGAAAGGCATGGGATACGATGCCAAATTCGGCGTGATTGTCAGACCTGTCAGCAACAGCAATTTCAAGGTCGGTCTTACTTTGGCGACACCTGTGTTCTATGAGCTGACGTACCGCAATACGGCATTGTTGAGCACCTACGGAACCCAGTGGGGTGACTTTGACAGGGCTGGTTGGCTGGATTACGACTACAAAGTGCGCTCCCCGTGGAAACTGGGTCTCTCAGTCGGCAATACGTTCTTTGGCAAGTTGGCCGTCGGAGCGGAATATGAGTTCGCTGACTACTCTTCTGCATCGGTGTCGTATGGCGACAGTTTCGATGAGTGGGACGATGCAAAAGACCGTGAGTTGAACCGTCAGGCGCGCAAGTACCTTAAAGGGACGCACACTCTAAAGGTCGGTGCAGAGTTGACCCCGGTGCGCAATTTCTATCTGCGTGCCGGATACAATTATGTTACTTCGGCAGTTGACAGCAAGGCGTTTCGTAACCAGTACATAAACAGTGCATCAATCGATGCCTCAACTTCTACGGACTATCTCAACGTTTCGTCTGTAAAACGCTACACGGCCGGCATCGGTGCGAAGTTCGGGGCTTTCTACGCAGATGCGAGTTGGCTGTACCAGTGCCAGAACGGCACTCTCTATACTTTCTCGGCATCAAGAGACGGCTCTTTCTATCCTGTGCCCAACAGCATGAATGCCTGTCCGTCCCGGCATGTGAAACTCAACAAATCGCAGATAGCCTTGACTCTGGGCTACCGCTTCTGATTTCTGATGTCATGAAAAGAAACGTTTTCCCCCTTTTGTTGCTGTTCATGCTGTGTGTGAACACCAAAGCACAGAAAATAGAGACCTCTTACTGGAATTGCGTGATAGGAGATGCCTGCGAGAGTGTCGTCAACAGTCTGCAGGAGCAGAGACTCGATCCGATTGTCACAGACGACGGGGTGTTTTTGCAAAACCGCAGCGTCTTTGGCATAGACTTTGTCACAGTAGGCATGAAATTCACTTCAGAGGGGTTGTTCTACAATGTCTTTGGCTACAACAAATATGCATCGAAAAAGGAGGCTAACAACGGTTTTGATATGGCTCTGTCAAAAATAAAGGAAAGCTATCCTGACATCCAGTCGATGAGCAAGTCCGGGAGTTGCCTCCGGCTTTATGCCTACACAGACAACGGCCACGAAAATGTTTTTTCGCTCGGTCTGTACAGGGGCAGAGGCGACACCTATTTTGTAAGGCTGAACATCTACAGTGATTATCTTGCACGTAAGGACACCGGAAAATAGACCACCTTACAAAAAAAGTGGGGATAAGCAAAACTTTTGCCTATCCCCACTAAATTTCTACTGAGCCCCTGTCTGGATCAGTATGGTATGTTGATCTCCGTTCAAAAAGGGGAGTCGTCTGTGTTCTCCTCTTCTGTCAATCCGCCTGCAAATCCGAATGATTCTGCGACCGCGGGACCCTCTGTCTCATTGGAACTGCCGTATTTAAGCGAGGATGGTGTGGTACTGGTGGCGATAACATGGGCAGGGCTTACTGCAACTATGTGTATTTGTGGAGTGCTATATTTCTTTTTCATGTGATTGTGGAATGATGGTTTCGCGGTTTGCTTCTGGAAAAGACCGGCTATTTTATGATTATCTTTCTTGTTGCCCCGTTGCTGTACTTCACGATGTTGACACCCGGCTGTATGCCAGTCTGCCGTATGCCGTAGGTGTTGTAGACGGCTACAATTCCGTCAAGGAATCCTGTAGTGTCGGTGGCGGATTGTATGCCGGTAATTTCCTTGCCGGAAATGTTGATGCAGAAAGACGGCGACGGACTCCAGGTGTTTGAGTTGGGGTTGTAGTTGCTGAGGGTGAAATATGAGCGGAAAGGAGGGACGGTCGTGTCCCTGCCAGCCTGATAGAACATGTTGTTGGCTATGAAATAGTAACTCAGTTCATCAGAGTTCTTGATGGTTGTCCCCACAAAAGTGCCGTACATGTTTGCGTCGGAGGTTGTTGGAGTTATGGCTTCGGTACATACGGTGCAGTCTGCTATTCCTGCAATGCTTATCTGGCTTGAGGACGGGTCTTTCTTCTTTATCACGACAGGTGTTCCTGCCTCTATGCATGACGTGTTTTGTGACAAAGTAAGTTCATTGTCGCTCACACCGGTAATTTCGTAGAACTCCACATTGCTGTTGTCAATGTCAATGGAAAACGGAACACAGAGCGTACCCCATGCGTTTGTCATGTCTCTCGTGTAGGATGAGGCTTTTGCGGTAAATTCTTTCGGTGACATGAACTGGTGGCTGTCGGAGAGGATGAGTTTTGTGCAGGTGGAGTTGCCTGCTGTGTTATATATGACGTTGTCAAGAGTACCCACAGTCGTTTCTGTGGTATATATTTGGCAGTACGACGGTATGGTGGTGTAAAGTTGCGGCTTGTTGGCATACAGCAGCCCGCTTATTTCAACATCGTCGCCGATGTCCACTTTCGCTTTGTCGCTGTTGCTTGCATTGTATATTACGGCTTTCTTTGAGGAAATCTTTCCGCCTGTCAGGATTGTTTGGTTTGTGTTGTTTTTCGTGTATTGTATATGTATGGCTGTACATGTCTGTTCATAATATTCTTTACTGCTACTGCCGGAGCAGGTGTTTTCCACGCAGCCTCCTGTCATGTTGAAAGTCCCGTTGTAAATTTGTATGACTCCGTAGTTTGATACACATGAACGCAGGGTTCCGCTTTCCAGATTAAGCGTTCCCAGGACTTTTATGATATTGCAGGCATTTGTTCCGGAATTGACGATGAGCCCGTCTCCTTTTATTGTAAGTGTTGCGCCGGAACTTATTTTTATCAAATCCGTTCCTGTGCTACCGTTGCTTATTGTAAACTCCTGCAGGTCAAGTGTGATGTTTTTGCCGACGGTTATAGCGTTGGTGATGCTTGCATCGCCTGTCACGGTGATGGTTTCGCCGTCTGCTGCGTTGCTGAAGGCTGCTTCAATGGTAGTGTATTCTGTGCTGCCGATTTTGGCGACTTGGGCAAATGCCGAAGGTGGGAAAAGTGCCGCTGCGAGCGACAGTGCGGCAAAGATGGATTTGTTCATGGCTTTTGTTGTTTGAGGTATTCTTTCGTTGTTTGCAGTATGATGTCAAGCTTTTGTC
>CAVHBF010000047.1:0-14649 GCA_963634195.1 Bacteroides thetaiotaomicron
TGCGGGCATTGCTTGAAGGTGTCCGCCGCGAGGGCAAGACTGTCGGACTGGTGCCGACTATGGGAGCACTCCACAACGGTCACGCCTCGCTTGTCAGGCGCAGCGTGGCGGAAAACGGTTTCACTGTCGTGAGTGACTTTGTCAATCCCACGCAGTTCAACGACAAGAACGACTTGAAGAACTACCCCCGCTCGATGGAGGCGGACTGCGCGTTGCTGGAATCGCTGGGCGCCGATGTTGTCTTTGCCCCTTCGGTGGAGGAGATGTATCCAGTGCCGGACACGCGCACGTTCAGCTTTCCGCCGACCGACGAGGTGATGGAGGGGGCTTTCCGTCCGGGGCATTTCAACGGAGTGTGCCAGATTGTCAGCAAGCTCTTTTATGCCGTTGAGCCCGACAGGGCTTATTTCGGGGAGAAGGACTACCAGCAGATAGCCGTAATCAGGGCAATGGTCAAGTCGCTTGGTCTTGCGCTGGAGATATGCCCCTGTCCCATAGTGAGGGAAAAGGACGGGCTGGCACTGAGCAGCCGCAACGCCCTGCTGACAGACAGCGAGCGCCGTGCGGCACTCAACATTTCGAAGTATCTGTTTGAGAGCCGGGGATATATGAAGACGCACACACTGCAAGAGACAAAGGCTTTCGTATGCAACGGTGTCAACGGCATTGACGGTCTTGAGGTGCAGTATTATGAGATTGTGGACGGCGACAGCCTTGCCGCCCTTTCCGACTGGACGGACAGCAGTTCGGTCGTGGGGTGCATCACCGTGTTCTGCGGCAGCCGCCCGGTGCGCCTGATTGACAATATAAGGTACAAGTAGACGAGGGACAGCCATGGTCATAGAGGTGCTGAAATCAAAGATTCACTGTGTGAAGGTGACTGATGCCAACCTGAATTACGTAGGCAGTGTGACGATAGACGAAGATCTCATGGATGCTGCCGGGATAATCCAGGGCGAACACGTCTACATTGTCAACAACAACAACGGCGAGCGTCTGGAAACCTACGTCATAAAGGGCGAGCGCGGCAGCGGCTGTATCTGCCTCAACGGCGCCGCCGCCCGCAAGGCCCAGATCGGCGATGTGGTCATAATAATGTCATACGCCCAGCTGGATTTTGAAGAGGCCAGGACTTTTGTCCCCAAGATTGTTTTTCCGCACGGCGACAACAGACTCTGACCGCAAAGTGCGGCTTGACAGCCACAGGTCATTGGAAGGGCCGCAGGCAAGGAGATTGCCTGTGGACTTTTTGTATTATCCGGCAGCTTCGCACCGAAGAAGCCCCCCTTGCAAAAGCGGAATCTGCCGAGCCGTTTTCTGCCCGCCGAAGCCCAGATGCCGTTTTTCGCCGCGGCAGGACGCTGTTTCTCCTTTGTCCGATATCCCCTTGAAAAAGGACGTGCAACGGCTGAGAAGTCACGAAAACGGCCAAAAACGGGTTTTTTGTTGTTTTTATTTGGTCTTGTATTGCAACCGAATGGTGAAAAAGTGGTAATTTTGGATTGTTTTTTGAAATCACTAAAATTAAGAATGCAATAATGGAAGACAATCAGGTTTTTGACAGCGACAGGATTATCAAGGTGGACTTGAACCGCGAGATGCAGAGCAGCTATATTGACTACTCCATGTCGGTGATAGTCGCCCGTGCGCTGCCCGACGTGAGGGACGGTTTCAAGCCTGTGCACCGCCGTATCCTCTACGGCATGCTGGGGCTTAACAACACCCACGACAGACCATACAAGAAGTGCGCGCGCATTGTCGGCGAAGTGCTCGGTAAGTACCATCCTCACGGAGACTCTTCCGTATACGGCGCGTTGGCCCGTCTGGCCCAGGAGTGGAACATGCGCCAGGTGCTTGTGGACGGGCAGGGCAACTTCGGTAGTGTCGACGGCGACTCGCCGGCGGCGATGCGTTACACCGAAGCCCGCCTCACCGAGCTGGGCGAAGCCATGATGATGGATCTTGAAAAGGAAACCGTGGATATGCGCAACAACTTCGACGACACGCTGCAGGAGCCTACCGTGATGCCCACCCGCATACCGAACTACCTTGTAAACGGAGCTACCGGCATAGCCGTCGGCATGGCGACCAACGTGCCTACGCACAATCTGGGCGAAGTCATTGACGGCTGTGTGGCGTGTGTGGACAATCCCGCCATCACTGCCGAAGAGCTGATGCAGTACATTCCCGCCCCCGATTTTCCCACCGGAGGCTACATCTGCGGCCTGCAGGGCATAAGGGACGCTTACACCACCGGGCGCGGAAGGGTGGTGATGCGCGCCAAGTACGAGATTGAAGACACGGGTTCGCATTCCTCGATAGTCATAACGGAAATACCATACGGAGTCAACAAGTCCGAGCTCATAAAGAAGATAGCGATGCTCAGCAACGAGAAGAAGATTGCGGGCATCAGCAACGTCAACGACGAAACAGGCCGCGAAGGCATGCGCATTGTTGTGGATGTCAAGAACGACGCCAACGCCAATGTCGTGCTCAACAAGCTGCTGAAGATGACCGACCTCCAGTGCTCGTTCAGTGTCAACAACATAGCTCTGGTGAACGGCCGTCCGCGCCTGCTGACGCTCAAGGACTGCATCGCCGCGTTTGTGGACCACCGCCATGACGTTGTCCTGAGGCGCACCCGCTTTGACCTGCGCAAGGCGCAGGAGCGCGCCCACATAGTGGAAGGTCTGATTATCGCGAGCGACAACATAGACGAAGTGGTGCGCATTATCCGCGCCTCGCAGACACCCCAGCTGGCCATGGAGGGGCTTATGAAACGCTTTGACCTTGACGAGCTTCAGGCGAAAGCCATCGTGGAGATGCGTCTCGGACAGCTCACCGGGCTGCGTCAGGAACAGCTTCATGCCGAATATGAAGAGCTGGAGAAGAAGATAGACTACTACAACCGCATACTTACGGACGACAGCCTGTGCAGGCAGGTCATCAAGGATGAACTTGTGGAAGTCAAGGAGAAATGGTCTGAGCCGCGCAAGAGCGTCATACAGTATCAGGAGGCCGATGATTTCAACCCCGAGGATTTCTTCGCCAACGACCCCATGATGATAACCACGAGCCACTTGGGCTACATAAAGCGCACGCCGCTCAGCGAGTTCCGCGCGCAGGGGCGCGGCGGCATCGGGAGCAAGCTGTCGTCGACGCGCGACGAGGACTTCATAGACAAAGTATACCGCGCCAATATGCACGACACTCTCCTGTTTTTCACCCAGAAGGGACGCTGCTACTGGCTGAGAGTGTATGAAGTGCCCGAGGGGACCAAGAATTCCAAGGGCCGCGCGATCCAGAACCTGCTCAACATTCCGGGCGACGACTCGCTCAACACCATGATTCACGTGCAGAACCTCAAGGACGAAGATTTCTGCAACTCCCACTACGTGACGTTCTGTACGAGGCAGGGCGTGATAAAGAAAACCCTTCTGGCCGACTATTCGCACCCGAGAGCCAACGGCGTGAACGCCATCAATATACGCGAGGACGACTCCATCGTGAGCGTTGCCCTAACGGAGGGCAACAGCGAGATTGTCATTGCCACGCACAACGGCAGGGCCATCCGCTTCAACGAAGAGAAAGTGCGCGCGATGGGGCGCACCGCGACAGGTGTGAAAGGTGTGACCCTCACAAGCGATGACGACGAGGTGGTAGGTATGGTGTGCGCGTGGAAACGCGACCTTGACAAGACCATTATGGTCATCAGCGAGAAAGGTTTCGGCAAACGGTCTCCCATAGAGGACTACCGCCTCACCGGTCGCGGCGGAAAGGGTGTGAAGACCATCAACATCACGGAAAAGACGGGCATGCTTGTCGCCATACTGATGGTGGACGAACAGAACGATCTCGTCATCATAAACAAGAGCGGCACGGCGATCCGTGTTCCCGTAAGGGATCTCCGTGTAGTGGGGCGTGCCACACAGGGCGTGAAGGTGATAGAGCTGGCCAAGCGCAACGACACCATCTCGTCAGTATGCAAGGTCGAGGCAGAGCCGGAAGACGCGGATTCCGCCGGCTCCGGGAGTGACGGCAACGGCGGGACACCCGACGGTCTGCAGGAAGAGACAGGCGGACAGCCGGACTCCGCAGGGAACGCTGACAAAAACTAAAACAGATATAAACCTATAACAACGAAGCAGTATGAAAAACCTTTTTTTGTCACTTGCTGTTGTGCTGGCAACCGCAACCGGTTGGGCACAGGATTCCCAAATTTACAAAGCTCAGGAACAACTTGAAGAAAACAGGCTGGCGGAAGCGCGGGAGACGATGGCGAAAGTGCTGGCAAACCCGAAGACCAAGAAGCTGGCCTATGCCTACAATGTTGCGGGACAGGTGGAGCTCCGCCTGTTCAACGAGGAGCTCTCGAAGTATTCTGCCCAGCAGCCGCTTGATACCGTGGCTTTTGTAACCTGCCTGGACAAGGCCGTGGAGTATTTGCTGAAATCATACGAAATAGACAACGCCCCAGATGAAAAGGGCAAGGTGAAGCCCAAGTTCAACTACGGAGACAAGTTTACCATCGGCGAGAGCAACGGCAACGTGGTGTGGCTCAAGAAAGTGCTGGGATACTACCTGATTGCAGCCCAGCTTGAATATGCCAGCGGCAACGACGAGTTGACCTACAAGTACTACATCAAGCATCTTGAGATGCCCAAGTGCGTCATCTTCACTCCTGCGGAGACCGACTCCATCTACAAGTCTGACGACCGCTACCCGATTGTGGGGTACTATGCCACGATGATCGCCTTCAAGCAGAAGGACTACGACAAGGTGCTCAAGACCGTTGACTATGCCATAGGCAGCACAGACCGGATGACCCGTGAGGACGGCTACCACATGAAGACAACGGCACTGCTCCAGAAAGGTGACACGGCCAGGTGGCTGGAAGTCCTCAAGGACGCGATGGAGAACACAGACAACGTGAACTATCCCCAGATTATCCTGAAGTACTATTACGACAAGCACGACCAGGCTGAAGCTTCCAGGATTGCCGACGAATTCATAGCCAAGGCACCGCAGAACAAGATGGCCCACTACATCAAGGGCGTGGTGGTCATGGACGAGGGCAAGGATGTCGAGGCGCGCAAATGCTTTGAGGATGCCGTAAGGCTTGATTCCGCATTCGTGGAGGCCATATCCAACATAGGTGTCACATACTTCAACGAAGTGAGGACGCTGAACGAAAAGGCCACGACCGACAACAAGGCCGCCAACTACAAGGCGCAACAGGAGGAGCTGAAAGCCAAGCTCGTGCAGACGAAAGAATATTTCGACAAAGCACAGGCACTGGCTCCAGACCGTCCGGAACTGTGGCAGTCGAAGCTTGACAACATCAACACCCTGATAGAGATAGTTGACAGAAACCTTTCCGAAATAGCGAAACGCGACAAGAACAAATAGCCGCTGACCATCGGTTATGATTGCGGACGGGCTACGTCTTCCCATAAAAGGAGGCGAAGCCTGTCCGCGTTTTTTGAGCCTGCGGCACAGTTGTGCCGGGATTTCCGACGGCAAGAAGCCTAATCCGGGTCGAGGCTCAGCGTAGGAATCCCTGCAAGCAAATTCACGGCTGCCTCAAGGGTTGTCTTTGGAGCCCGGATAACCAGCGTGCAGCGGGTGTCGGTGCGGTTCTCAATGACCTGTATGCCGTATTGCTTTATCAGTTTCATGACATCGTTCATCGCCATATAGCCGAATGATATCGTGGCAGTGGCCGTACGGGTTTGCATTTCAGTTCCCGCTTTGCCGATTGCGGATGCGGCACTCTCCCTGTATGCCGCCGTCAACCCCGGCGCACCTAGCAGGACACCGCCGAAATACCTGACCACGACAATCAGGACATTTGTCAGATCCGCTGACATTATCGCTCCGAGAATGGGTCTGCCCGCAGTGCCGGAAGGCTCTCCGTTGTCGCTGGACTTCGATGTCTTGCGATCCGTGCCGATGACATAGGCGTAGCATATATGCCGGGCATCGTAGAAACGCTTTCTGAAATCCCTCAGGATGTGTTCCGCCTCCGTCTCCGTTTCCACCGGAAAGGAGAATGCGTAGAACGTGCTTTTCTTTATGACGGTTTTCGTTTCGGCTTGTCCGGCGATGGTCTTGTAGCTGTCCATGGTGTGTGAGTTTGCGGCTGCGCATTGTGCGCTGGCGGCAAAGTTATAATAAAAAGACTGAAAAAACGGGGTGTTCACCTAAAATGCAGCCGGTCGTACGGCAGGTGTGGCAGCCGCGGCTAAAAAGGACTGGCGAAGGCTTTGGTTTTGAAAAAAATGAGTAATTTTGCAATGAATTCAAACAATACAATAATGTGGTCCATTGGCCGTTGGCAGCCATGCGGGCCGAAAGACAAAGTGTTATGATAAAGATTACTTTTCCCGATGGCTCTGTCAGGGAGTACGAATCCGGCGTGACCGGTTTGGAAATAGCCGAAAGCATATCGCCCGCGTTGGCCCGCAGCGTGGTCAGCTGCGCCGTCAATGACGAGACTACCGAACTGAACAGGCCTATCACGGAAGATTCCGCAGTCACTCTCTTCCGTTTTGAGGACACCGAAGGAAAGCACACGTTCTGGCACACGTCCGCCCATTTGCTTGCCGAGGCACTGAAGGAACTCTATCCCGGCATACAGTTCGGCTTCGGTCCAGCCGTGGAGAACGGTTTCTTCTATGACGTGATGCCGAAAGCCGGCGATGTCATCTCGGAGAACGATTTTCCCAAGATAGAGGCCAAGATGCTGGAGCTGGCCCGCAGGAACGAGCCCGTGGTGCGCAGGGAGGTCAGCAAGGCCGATGCTGTCGAGGAGTTCAAGGCCGATGGCCAGGCATACAAAGTGGAGCATATAGAGCAGGATCTGGAAGACGGGACAATCACCACATACACGCAAGGGAATTTCACGGATCTGTGCAAGGGTCCGCATATTCTTTCCACCGGGCTGATCAAGGCCGTGAAGATTATGAGCGTGGCGGGAGCTTTCTGGCGCGGCGACGCAGACCGCGAGCAGATGACCCGCATCTACGGCATATCATTTCCCAAGAAGAAGATGCTGGACGAGTATCTTGCCATGCTTGAGGAAGCCAAGAAACGCGACCACCGCAAGATAGGCAAGGAGATGGAACTCTTCATGTTCAGCGAGAGGGTAGGCAAGGGACTGCCCATATGGCTTCCCAAAGGCACGGATCTGCGTCTGCGCCTTGAGGGTTTTCTGAAGAAGATTCAGGCGAATTTCGGCTACAAGCAGGTGATAACACCCCACATAGGAAACAAGCAGCTGTATGTCACTTCGGGTCACTACGCCAAGTACGGAAAGGACTCCTTCCAGCCCATCCGCACCCCTGAAGATGGCGAGGAATATATGCTCAAGCCCATGAACTGCCCCCACCACTGCGAGGTCTATGCCTACAAACCGCATTCCTACCGCGACCTGCCTCTCCGGATAGCGGAATTCGGCACCGTCTACCGCTACGAACAAAGCGGCGAGCTTCACGGTCTTACCCGCGTGCGCTCCTTTACACAGGACGATGCCCATATTTTCTGCCGTCCGGACCAGGTAAAGGAGGAGTTTCTGCGTGTGATGGACATCATCCTGATAATATTCAAGATGCTGAAGTTCGACAACTATGAGGCGCAGATATCCCTGCGCCACAAGGCCGACCGCTCCAAATACATCGGTTCAGATGAAAATTGGGAGAAGGCCGAGAATGCCATTGTGGAAGCCTGCAGGGAGAAGGGCATCAACGCCTTTGTGGAATATGGCGAAGCGGCATTCTACGGTCCCAAGCTGGACTTTATGGTAAAGGACGCTATCGGCCGCCGCTGGCAGCTGGGCACCATTCAGGTGGACTACAACCTGCCCGAGCGTTTTGAACTTGAATATGTAGGCAGTGACGGCGAGAAGCATCGCCCTGTCATGATACACCGTGCCCCGTTCGGCTCGATGGAACGTTTTGTAGCAGTGCTCATCGAGCATACCGCCGGTCATTTCCCACTTTGGCTGACACCCGTGCAGGTGGCGATTCTGCCTATTTCGGAAAAATACAACGCCTATGCGGAAAAGGTGTCGGAGTATCTCAAGAGGAGGGGTATCCGTCCCGAAACGGACAGCCGCAACGAAAAAATAGGGCGCAAGATCCGTGACAACGAGATCAAGCACATCCCGTATCTGCTTGTGGTCGGCGAGAAAGAAGAGACCGGCAGCACCGTTTCTGTCCGCAAACAGGGCGCCCACGATCTCGGGACAATGAGTTTGGAGGAATTCGCGAACAAAATAAACGAAGAGGTGGCTGAGTTGACAAAAAATGATTAACTTTGCAGCCGCAAAAAAGTAAATGAAGAACGACAACGCAAAACAGAAATACCGTATCAACGAGCAGATAAGAGCTCGTGAGGTTCGTGTGGTAGGCGACGGGATAGAGTCCCGTGTGCTTCCCGTTGCCAAAGCTATCAGTCTGGCGCGCAGCATGGAGCAGGATCTTGTGGAGATTTCCGCAAATGCCAATCCTCCAGTGTGCAGAATCATCAACTACTCCAAGTTCCTGTATCAGCAGAAGAGGAAGCAGAAGGAGATGAAAGCCAAACAGGTGAAGGTCAGTGTCAAGGAAATCCGTTTCGGTCCCCAGACAGATAATCACGACTATGATTTCAAGCTCAAGCATGCAAGGGAATTCCTTGAGGCCGGCAACAAGGTCAAGGCCTATGTGTTTTTCCGCGGTCGTTCAATAGTGTTCAAGGAACAGGGCGAGGTGCTTTTGCTGCGTTTCGCCAATGACCTTGAGGAGGTCGGCAAGGTAGAGCAGATGCCGTCGCTGCTGGGAAAGAGGATGATAATGTTCCTTGCGCCCAAGAAGATGCCGTCGGCCCAGAAGAAGCCGTTGCCGGTGGAGGAAACTCCCATCAAAAAGAACCAGTCGGCAGGCAAGCCGGAACAGCGTGCCCGTAAGGAGTATACGGGTCCGAAGGTTGAGGGCGAGGACTTTGACGACTGACCGTATGTATGCATAAAGACAAGCGCGTGTAGCGTACTGATTTCACGTTGCCGCCGATGTATTTAATATTTAAAACACTCAGAAAATGCCAAAAGTAAAGACTAACTCCGGTGCCAAAAAGAGATTTACTCTTACCGGAACGGGAAAAGTGAAAAGAAATCATGCTTACCACAGTCACATTCTCACAAAGAAGACCAAGAAGCAGAAGAGAAACCTTGTTCACGATGCGATCGTAGACCGCTCGAACATGAGGCAGGTACGCGAACTTCTGAACCTCCGCTAATTCGGGACTACAGTAAGTAAACAAGAAACATTAACCGGATGTCGAGCTACAAAGTCCGCAAGAAAGACGGCGCTGACATCCAAAAAAAAGAAAAGCTATGCCAAGATCAGTAAATCATGTTGCTTCGAGAGCAAGAAGAAAGAAGATTTTAAAGTTAACCCGCGGTTACTACGGCGCACGCAAGAATGTGTGGACTGTAGCGAAAAATACATGGGAAAAAGGTTTGACTTATGCTTATGCCGACCGCCGCAAGAAGAAGCGCAATTTCCGCGCTCTGTGGATTCTGCGTATCAATGCCGCCGCCCGTCTGGAGGGCTTGAGCTACTCCCAGCTCATAGGTGCTCTCCACAAAGTAGACATCCAGATTAACCGCAAGGTTCTCGCAGACCTTGCAGTCAACAACCCGGAAGCGTTCAAGGCCATCGTTGCAAAGGTAAAGTGACGACAGCCCCGCAAAGGGTTGCATATGCAGAGCTGTTGCGGAAAGTGCCGCAGGTATGGCTTCCGTAGTTTCCGCATACGCAAAAATCCCCAAGGGAAAACGTTTTCCTTTGGGGATTTTTGCGTATGCGGACGTTGGCTTCAGTCGTTGAGCCACCCGTTCATGCGTTTCTTCACAAGTGAAGTCTCGCAGAGTATTTTTATGAACATCTTTGAAGCCGCCTTGACATATATGCCTTTGACCGTCTGGACGCATCCCTCCATCCTGCACCCTTGGTGGTCAAGGGGAATGGCTACGAGGTCTTCGAAATCTTCGATTGACGAGGATGACAGTATGGTGTAGGCTCCTGTCGTGTTGCGCACGAGGCGAAGCAGTGGCGAGACCTCGTTCATCTCAATGCGGACATTGAGTTTTGTGCCGCTTTCCGCAAGAATGTCATCCAGCACATTGCGCGCCTGCAGTCCCCGCATTGGCAAAACAGCCGTGAATCTCTCCAATTCTGCAAGCCTGACACTTTTATGCCCGGCCAACGGGTGTCCGGCGCTTACTATGACAGAAAGCCTGTCTTCAAAGAGAATATGGGCTTCCAGCCCGTCGGGGTCTGTAGCAGGCCTGTAGCAAAGCACAAAGTCAAGTTCCCGGTTCTGCAGCCGTTCAATCAGTTCCGGCATAGGTCTGTATATGATATTAAGCTGTATATGCGGGTAGCTTCTCATATACGTTTTAAGTGTTTCGCTGAGGACTTGGTTAAACGAGTGGGTAATGCCGATGGAAAGCTGACCGCATTTCAATTTCCTCAAATCCTCCATACGGTGATTGCAGTCATCGGCAGTGTCTATTGCCTTTTCCGCATAGGGGAGCAATTCCGTTCCAGCTTCTGTCAATTGCACCTGGTGGGAGTTGCGGTAGAACAGCGCGTAGCCAGTTTCGTTTTCCAGTTGTTTGATGTTCTGCGACAGGGTACTTTGTGTCACGCACAGCTGTCGTGCGGCTTCAGAAAAGTTCAGCAGGCGGGCGGCCATGACGAAAGCCTTAAGATTCCGTAGTTCCATTTTGTTTCAGAAAGCATGTTTTTCTAACGGACTGCAATATTACAGTATTTCCGTGAGATTCGTGTTGTCTTGTTTTGGCTTTTTTGTTTGTGATAGCCGCTATCGTCTTTTTTAATGATGCCGTCCGCATATTAAAATGGCGTGGCTGTAATTTTGCCGGGTAAATATACCGATTTGAGTATGGAACAGATTGAGATGTTGTTTGACGGTTCTCCAAGGTTTTGGGGAGGAGGCGTAGCCCATTCGGTGATGATTCTGTCCGTTGTCATATCATTGGGGTTGATATTGGGCAGGGTGAAGATCAAGGGCGTTTCTCTGGGACTTACATGGATATTGTTTATGGGAATAGTGTTTGCCCGGTTCAACCTTAACATGGATGCCCATCTTCTCCATTTCATGAAGGAGTTCGGTCTCATTCTGTTTGTGTATTCCATAGGTCTTCAGATAGGTCCTGGTTTTTTCTCTTCGTACAAGAATGGCGGAGCGTCGCTTAACACCATGGCTGTATGCAGTGTGATACTGAGCCTGCTGATAGCGGTAACACTTGTCTACGTCACTGATATTGATGTCCCGACAATGGCAGGAATCCTTTCGGGAGCGGTCACCAACACGCCCGGTCTTGGTGCAGCCCAGCAGGCGTTCAGCGATTTGCACGGAACGGAAAATTCCTCCATTCTCATGGGTTATGCGGCTGCCTATCCGCTTGGCGTGATAGGCCTGGTTCTCTCGTTTGCAGTGATGCAGCTGGTCATGAAAGTAGACCGGAAGAACGAGGAGGTGGAGGCTGTGCGCGGTTTGGGACATTTGGAGAAGATGACCGTAAGGGCGTTTGCCCTGCGCGTGGACAACAAGGGGCTTGACAACATTACTGTGAAGAAGCTGAAACGTATCGTCAAACGTAACTTTGTCGTTTCCCGCATCCTCTGCAGAAATGAGCAGCACGTGTCGCTTGACATAACGGAGAATTCTGTTGTGAGGGTTGGGGACTTGATAAATATTATCGCCTCTCCAAAGGACATCGATGCCATAACGGCATTTATAGGGACGGTTGAACAAGTTGACTGGAAACAGCTTGACCACAAACATATAGCGCGCCGAATGCTTGTTACGCGCAACAGCATAAACGGCAAGAGTGTGGAGGAACTGGACTTCCGCGGAAATTACGGTGTAAACATTACGAGAGTGCTCCGTTCCGGAATAGAACTTGTGCCGACAGCCTCTCTGAAACTACAGGTGGGCGACAGTATCGTGGCTGTCGGCGAGGAACAGAAGCTTGCCCAGGTGGAGCATTTTCTGGGCAACCAGAGCAGCAAACTCAATGATCCGAACCTTATCCCGATATTTCTGGGTATTGCTCTGGGTTGCGTGGTGGCCAACATTCCGTTCTGGCTTCCCGGAATACCCCAATCGCTACGTTTGGGATTGACCGGCGGTCCGTTGGTTGTGGCGATACTAATCGGGCATTTCGGTCCGAAGTATCATCTGGTTACGTTCAACACTATTTCCGCCAACTATATGTTGCGCGAAGTGGGGCTTTGCATCTTTCTGGCCTGTGTCGGACTCAGTTCCGGTGAGGATTTCCTGAATGTGGTGCTTACGCAAGAGGGCTTGAAATGGATAGGCTGTGGAGCTGTGATAACAGTTATTCCCATACTGGTTTGCGGTTTTGTAGGGCGTTATATGATGCATTTCAATTTCTACACTTTGCTTGGTATGCTTTCGGGTGCGAATACCAATCCCCCCGCCTTGTCGTACACGCGCGAGATGACATCTACGGATCTCCCGTCTGTGAGTTATTCGGCAGTGTTCCCGCTTGTGATGTTTTTGCGGATAATTTCCGTCCAGCTGTTTGTTTTCATATTGGGGTAGTCCAATTTTCATGTCACAGGAAAAAATAGACAACAGGATAGACCTGCTGCTGTGTACCGGCAGGCTGCTGATGGAAAGCGGTGCGGACACGCCACGCATAATGCGCAACATGAAGCGCACGGCGGCGTATCTTGGATTCAGGGAACAGGATCTGCAGATATACGTCAACATCAACCTCCTTATGGTCAACTATGCGGAGGGGGAAGAGTCCTACACGAAGTTCAAGCGGTGCAACCGCCACGTCATAAACATGACGGTGATAAATTCTGTCAGCAAACTGTCATGGCGTGCCATTCGCGAGAACTACACATACGAACAGTATGCAAAGGCGTTGGATGACATAGAGAACCGCCCGCCAAACTATACTGCGTGGCAGGTGGCTGTAGGCGGAGGCTTCGCGTGCGGCGGTTTCTGCATACAGTTCGGTTGCGACTGGCCCGCATTCCTGTACTCTTCGCTGGCGGCGGTATTGGGTTTCCGTCTGCGCCAGTACCTCAATTCAAAGGGGAGCAACCAGTATGTCAACATTGCCATCGCTTCGTTTCTGTCTACAATACAGGCCTGGATTATGGGTGTGTCCAACGTGTTGCACAGTTCCACCCCGTGGCATCCGCTGATGGCTTGTGCGCTGTTTGTCGTGCCGGGCGTTCCGCTGATCAATTTCGTGAGCGACATGTTGACAGGCTATACCCAGGTAGGGATAACACGTGCCGTGAACACGTTGCTGATGGTGCTTTCGATGGCGTTCGGCATTGCTTTTGCCATTGATGTCAGCGGACTTGACAATTTCGTCAGGGATCTGACCATGACTCCCCATCACGAATACTGGGAGTTTTCACTGGCGGCCGCCGTTTCGGCCGTTGGCTTTTCCATGATATTCAACATTCCACGCCGGTTGCTGTGGGTTGTCGCCATCGGAGGCATAGTGGCTGTCTGTACGCGCAATATCGTCAATCTCGGTCCCAGCACAGGCAACATAGGGCTGGATCAGGGCGTTATTGTGGGGTCGTTTGCAGGATCGGTTCTGACGAGTATCATCTGTACCCGTGCCATGCACTGGTTTCATACCCCACATCATTGTCTGAGCATTCCAAGCGTCATTCCTATGATTCCCGGTGTACTTATGTACCGCGCCTTGTTTGCCGTCATTGATATGCACGGAGTGGTGGGAGAGGTGACGGTAGCGATGCATAACGGCATCAGGGCCTCGTTGATTATCCTATGCATAGCACTTGGCGTAGCAATCCCCAATATCTTTGTAAGGCGGATGGTTGCTCCGAAGCGCGAGCAGAAACTTCTGAAACTGCTGGTGGAGCGTGCCGGCAATAAGGAGTCATGATTTCCACCGCCAAGTCTTGGCGATGCGACGTCCGAAAGAATTGATGACGGTTGTGATCCTGTGGGCGGTGAGGTTTTTCCCGCAGATAATGAGCAACACGGCTGTAAGAATAAGAATTATGCCGACGGCCAGCTGCGGTGTGAAACTCTCGCCGAAAAGCAGGACTCCGATGGCGACAGCCGTGATGGGCTCGATGGCTCCCATGATGGCGGTCGGGGTCGAGCCTACATTGTGTACGGCAACAACCATCAGTACCAGCGACAGCACTGTCGGCATTACGGCCAGCTGGAGGGCGTATGCCAGTTGTGTCAAAGAGGTCAGGGCCTGGGTTTTTTCGCCCATTGCCGCGTTAAGGGCAAGAATTGTCAAGACACCGAACAGCAGCACGAAGAATGTCAGCTTTATTGATGACATGCGTAAGGTCGACTTGTTGACAATCACAATGTACACGGCATAGGTTAGCGATGAGACCATGACCAGCACCACTCCCATGACGCTCAGCGAAGCTCCATCGCCTGTGTGGCTCAGCATCAGGATGCCGCAAATGCACAGCATGATGGAGCTGACGGTTGTCGCCGTCACTTTCTCGTGAAACATCGTAGCCATGATGACCGCCACCATTACCGGATATACGAACAGGAGGGTAGAGGCGATGCCTACATCCATATAGT
>CAVHBF010000048.1:0-5714 GCA_963634195.1 Bacteroides thetaiotaomicron
AGATACTACAGCTCCGCGAGGAGTTGCATCGCCACAACTACCAGTACTATGTGAAAAACGCCCCCGTCATTTCCGACAAGGAGTTTGACGACAAGATGCACCTGCTGATGGAACTGGAGAAGAAGCACCCCGAGATGTATGACCCCAATTCCCCGTCTCTGCGTGTCGGAAGTGATTTGAGCGTGGAGTTCGCGCAGGTGAGGCACCGCTATCCGATGCTGTCTTTGGCCAACACATACAACCGCAGTGACGTGCAGTCTTTCTACGACAGGGTAAAGGCAGGTCTCGGCGGTCAGAATTTCCGCATTTGTTGCGAGCTGAAGTTTGACGGTCTTTCCATCTCGCTGGTGTACGAAAAGGGGCGGCTTGCGAGGGCGGTGACGCGTGGCGACGGAGAGTTCGGCGATGATGTCACGGCAAATGTGAAAACCATACGGACGATACCGCTGGTGCTTGACGGGAACGGCTATCCTGACGAGTTTGAAATCCGCGGGGAGGTGCTGATGCCGTGGAAAAGCTTTGAAAGGCTGAACAGGCAGCGGGAAGAGGAGGGCAGCCCCCTCTTCGCCAATCCGCGCAATGCCGCAAGCGGCACGCTGAAGAGCAAGAGTTCCGCAGTCGTGGCGGAGAGGAATCTGGACGCTTACCTGTACTATCTGCTGGGCGAGCAGTTGCCCACTGACAGCCACTATGAAAACATGCAGATCATGTCGCGGTGCGGTTTCAAGGTTTCGAACGAAATGAGGCTGGCAACGACCATTGACGAAATCATGGCCTATATTGACTATTGGGACAAGGAACGGTCCAACCTGCCCGTGGCGACGGACGGCATTGTCCTTAAAGTCGATTCCCTGCAGCAGCAGGGGCAGTTGGGCTATACGGCCAAGACCCCACGGTGGGCGATAGCCTACAAGTTTCAGGCGGAGAGGGCGTTGACAAGACTCAACGAGGTGACTTTTCATGTAGGCCGCACGGGTGCTGTGACCCCGGTGGCAAACATGGATGCCGTCCACTTGTCCGGCACCGTAGTCAGAAGGGCCTCGCTGCACAATGAAGACATAATACGTTCTCTGGACTTGCACATAGGCGACATGGTATATGTGGAGAAAGCCGGTGAGATCATACCCCAAGTGGTGGGAGTTGACTACGGACAGCGCGAACACAACCGGATAGGCGATGAGGTCGTTTTTGTCAAGAACTGCCCGGTGTGTGGCGGGCCTCTTGTCAGATATGAGGGAGAAGCGGCCCACTACTGCACCAATGATGCGAACTGCCCGCCGCAGATCAAAGGCAAGATAGAGCATTTCATTTCGCGCGACGCGATGAACATAGATTCCCTCGGACCGGAAACCGTCAGGGAGTACTATGACAGGGGACTGATAAAGAACGTGGCGGATCTGTATGCCCTGAAAGTCAGTGACATAGAGGGCGAAAACGGCACAAAGCTGAAATCAGCCCGGAAAATCGTTTCCGCGATAGAAAAAAGCAGGGAAGCCGGTTTTGAACGCTCGCTATATGCTTTGGGCATTAGGTTTGTGGGGAAAGTCACGGCCAAGGTAATCGCACGCCATTTCCGCAACATAGACAACTTGCTTTCATGTTCGCTTGAAGACCTTGTCAAGGTAGACGGGGTGGGGGCAGTCATTGCACTGTCTGTCAAGCATTTCTTTTCCGAGCGCAAGAACATGGAGGTTGTCAATCGTCTGATAGGCTATGGGGTCTGTTTTGAGATGAAGGAGTCCTCTTCGCCTGCCGGCGACCGGCTGTCGGGCATGAGCATTGTAATAAGCGGAGTGTTCAGACATCATTCGCGCGAGGAGTACAAGGCGATGATAGAGGCCAACGGCGGAAAGAACGCCGGCAGCATTTCTTCCAAGACGTCGTTTGTGCTTGCCGGTGACAATATGGGCCCCGCCAAATATGAAAAAGCAAGGAGTCTGGGAGTGAAGCTGATGAGCGAGGATGATTTTCTGGAAATGCTCGGCAGCGCGGTTTCTGCCAATGCGGTACAAGACGTTGAAAGCACCCCGCCGCCGTCCAATGTCACCCAACAGGACTTGTTCAGTTAAAAAACAGTGGTGTGCGGGAAATTTTCTGTTTGAAAGGATTATATTTGCACTCCGAAAAGACAAGGAAAGTTCAGGATGAAAAAATATGTTATGGATTGGGTTGTCGTTGACAACCGGGCACTTGACGACAGGCATCTGCTGCTGGTCTTGAGTCCGGACAACGGCTTTATGCCAAAGATGAAGCCGGGACAGTTTGTCCAGCTGAAATCAAACGCGTCCGTGGACACGTTTCTGCGTCTGCCCATATCGGTTAATTACGTTGACGAGGAGAAAAGGCAACTATGGCTGTTGGTGCAGACGGTGGGCGAGGGAACAAAAGCCCTGAAGGCCCTCAGAGCCGGCGACATTCTGAATCTGGTTCTGCCTTTGGGCAACGGGTTCAGCGTGGACGGTGCGCACGGAAGAGTCTTGCTTGTCGGCGGCGGAGTGGGCATAGCCCCGATGCTGTATGCGGGCAAGGTGTTGAAGGACAAGGGGCTTGCTCCTGTTTTTCTGTTCGGTGCGCGCAGTTACAAGAACATTCTGGAAAAGGACTTGTTCGAGGACTTGGGAAAAGTGCATATAACGACCGAGGACGGCTCTTTCGGGGAAAAAGGTTTTGTGACCCAACATTCCATATTGCAGAAAGAAAAATTCGACATGATAATGGTGTGCGGTCCCAAACCGATGATGGTGGCAGTGGCCCGCCATGCAAACTCCAACGGGATTCCCTGCGAGGTAAGCCTTGAAAACATGATGGCCTGCGGCCTGGGGGCTTGTCTGTGCTGCGTGGAGAAAACAGTCAGGGGGAACGTCTGTGTGTGTTCGGAAGGTCCGGTGTTTGACATAAAACAATTGACATGGCAAATCTGAAAGTGTGTTGTGCAGGACTGTCGTTGCGCAATCCTGTCCTGACAGCGTCGGGAACGTTCGGATACGGCATTGAGTACGAGGATTTCGTGCCAATGAGCAAACTGGGCGGCATAATCGTAAAAGGTACGACGTTGCTTGCAAGGGAGGGCAATGACTATCCGCGTATGGCGGAAACGCCGAGCGGAATGCTGAACTGTGTAGGCTTGCAGAACAAGGGCGTGGAGTATTTTGCGGACAAAATATATCCGAGGATAAAGGATTTGGATACGAATGTCATTGTCAATGTTTCCGGATCAGACCCCGAGAACTATGCTCTCTGTGCCGCTGCGGTCAACAGGCTTGACAGGATTCCTGCCATAGAGCTTAACATATCCTGTCCCAATGTCAGGGACGGGGGCATGGCCTTTGGCGTCACCTGCCAAGGGGCGGCATCCGTTGTCAAAGCTGTCCGCAAATGTTATCAGAAGACCTTGATAGTCAAACTCTCTCCCAATGTGACGGACATTGCAGAGATCGCGCGGGCTGTAGAATCCGAAGGTGCAGACTGTGTGTCCCTGATCAACACGCTGATGGGAATGTCCATTGACATAGAGAGGCGTTGCTCCCGTCTGAGCATCGGCACGGGCGGGCTTTCGGGACCTGCGGTGAAACCCGTTGCTGTCAGAATGGTGAACCAAGTGGCTCACGCCGTGAAAATACCTGTGGTCGGCTTGGGAGGAATCATGACGGCGGAAGATGCCATAGAGTTCCTGATGGCCGGCGCTACTGCGATAGAAGTGGGAACAGCCAATTTCATAGATCCTGCCGTGACGGGAAAAATAGTTGACGGTATTGACCGATGGCTGGATGCCCACGGCGTTGGAGACGTGTCGGACATCATCGGTGTAGTGTAACCTTCATACAGTCATTCACTGCCCGTCATGTTGGCAATGGTGTTGGGGAGAAGCGGCTGACCTGTGTGTGCAAACCGCTGTGTCAGGACACGCTTCCGGAGAGTTCCGCTGCATTCTTGCCTTGTGCGGTGCTTGGCTTGTTGCCGTTGTCTTTCCCTGGTTTCCTGTGACGGTTGTGTGTGTTTTTCTTTCTTCTTGTGTCTTGTCTGCCGTGCCTGTCGCGCTGTGCTGCCTTTGAGGGCTTGCCGCCGTCCCTTTCCGGGAAACGTACTTTCTCAATGGGCTTTCCGATGACTTTTTCTATTTTTTTGAAATATCCGCTGTCGGCCTGGCATACAAATGTTATGGCCTGCCCCTGCTTGCCTGCCCTCGCGGTTCTGCCGATGCGGTGAATATAGTCTTCGGCATCGTGCGGCACATCGTAGTTGATGATGGTCTGGATGTCGTTGATGTCTATGCCGCGTGCAATGATGTCCGTGGCGACAAGGACATTCAGGTGTCCGTTCTTGAAGTTCTGCATCACTTTGTTCCTTTCTTCCTGAGCCAAATCGGAGTGCATGTCGGAAACTTTCACGACACCTTTCTTCAGTTTCTCGGCAAGCCTTTTTACCTTCAGTTTTGACGAGGCAAAGATTATGGCTCTTTCAGGTGGTCTCTCTTCGAACAAGTGCTGTATCAAGTCCATTTTGTTCTGTTCCTCACACAGATATGCCTGCTGGTTGATGCCCGAGGCCGGTTTTGAAACGGCAATGCGTACTTCAACGGGATCGTGGAGAAGGGATTTTGCGAACCTGCGGATATTTTCGGGCATGGTGGCGGAAAACAGCATTGTCTGCCGCTCTTTCGGCAGGTGTGTGGCAATGTTTATGATATCTTCTGAAAATCCCATGTCAAGCATTCTGTCAGCTTCGTCAAGAATGAAATATGAAATGTTGCTGAAATCCGTGTTGTCAAGCTGAAGATGGGAAATCAGGCGTCCGGGCGTGGCGATAACGATATCCGCGCCCAGTTTCAGGCTCTTCAGTTCCTGTGAATACCGCATGGCGTCATTTCCTCCGTATACCGCAATGCTTGAAATCGGCAGGTAGTATGAAAAAGCCTCTATCGCATTGTCGATCTGTATGGCCAGTTCCCGCGTGGGGACCATTATAAGGCATTTGGTCACTCCATCCTTGTGGTGTTCGGTGCAGAGCCTGTTGAGTACGGGCAGCAGATAGGCGGCAGTTTTTCCTGTCCCGGTCTGGGCGATACCTATAATGTCCTTGCCGTCCAGCAGCAACGGGATTGTTTTCTCCTGTATCGGAGTACACGTGTCGTAGCGCATTTCATAGAGAGCGTCGAGGATACGGTCATCAAGTGGCAACTCGTCAAAGTACATAGTCTGGTTATAATAAGTTTTATCTGGGCGTCCGCCTGTACAGGACAAATGCCACAAAAGAAAATATGATATTCGGAATCCAGGTGGCAAGCATTGCCGGCATACCCGCCTTCGTCGCAAAGGCAGACGATATTGTCTGGAAGAGGATATAGCCGAAACTCAAGCCAAGCCCAAGTCCAAGGGAAAGCCCCATCCCGCCTTTGCGCTTCTCGCACGACAGGCAGACTCCTATGATTGTAAGAATCAATGCGGCAAAGGCAGACGCAAACCGCTTGTGGTATTCAATCTCAAAAGTACTCAAGTTCGCGGAGCCACGCATACGCTGCTTGTCAATATAGTCCATTATCTGCGGAGTGGTCATGGTTTCCTGCTGGTTCCGGTTGTAAACGAGGTCTGCCGGTTCAACGGCGATGATAGTGTCCAGTTCCGTGCCCGCCGTGATTTCTTCGCGCATTCCGTGTACCTTGCGTATCCGGTAGTTGTAGAGATGCCAACGGTATCTGGTGTCAGAAAGGGTGTCAT
>CAVHBF010000048.1:5724-14071 GCA_963634195.1 Bacteroides thetaiotaomicron
GAGGTGCGACACGAGCTTTTTGTTGCGGAACTTGTCAAGCGAAAAACCGGTACCGGCTTTTGATTCGCTGTTGAAATACGAGAAGAAAGCTATCACCCCGGTGTCAACCTGCAGCTGGAGGTTGTCGACAGCGGATATCTGCCGTTTTTTGATGAACTTGTTCTCGAAGTCTGTCCGTATCTTTGTAGAGTGAGGGATTACGAACGCTCCAAGAACAAGGGTTACCAGTCCTATGAGCACAGACGAAATGATGTATGGGCGGAGAATGCGTCTGAAACTCATTCCGCTTGCTCTCATTGCGATTATCTCCGACCGGTCTGCCAGTTTGGACGTGAAAAAAATCACGGAAACAAACACGAACAGAGAACTGAAGAGGTTGCTGAAATACGGAATGGTGTTCAGGTAATAGTCTACGGCAATTCTCCCCCACGACACGCCCATCTCGTTGTGTGCAGTAGTGAGTTTGTCTATCTTCTCGTTGAAGTCAAAAACAATTACTATGAGGATTATCAGCGCGATGGAGAAAAGGTATGTGCCGATGAAAGTCCGTATGATGTATAAATCTATTTTGCCGAGCAGGGGGGTGTTTTCCCGTGTGTCCCCAGCCCGCCTGACGTGTATTCCGGAAGACCGTGCCCCGGAACAGAACAGGGCTTTTGCGGCATGACGGAGAGCCTTTGCGAACCGCCACAAGACCACTCCGATCCCGCGTGCCGTGCCGTGCGCCCTGTTTCTGTCTTGTGTCTTGCTTGTGTCTTCCATGTGGAAAGTCATCTTCACGGTGCTTCCGTTACAGTCTGCAGCCGAGTTGCGGAATCATGTTGCGGTACCAGGAGCCGTAGTCCCCCTGCAGGATATGTTTTCGCGCTTCCCCCACAAGCCACAGGTAGAAAGCCAGATTGTGGATGGAGGCTATCTGCAGGGCGAGCAGTTCCTTTGCCTTGAACAGATGATGCAGGTACGCTTTGGTATAAGCCCTGTCCACGTAAGAAGTCCCGCAGGGGTCGACGGCCGAAAAGTCATCCTGCCACTTGCGGTTTCTCATGTTCATGATGCCGTTGGCGGTAAACAGCATGGCATTGCGCCCGTTTCGCGTGGGCATCACGCAGTCAAACATGTCAACCCCGCGTGCAATTCCCTCGAGGATATTCACCGGTGTTCCCACCCCCATCAGGTAGCGTGGCCGGTCGGCGGGCAGAATTTCGTTGACCGTTTCTATCATTTCGTACATCTTCTCCGCCGGTTCCCCTACGGCGAGTCCTCCGATGGCATATCCGTCGGCATTGAACTGTGTGGCGAAGCGTGCGCTTTCCTGCCGCAGGTCTTTGTATACGCACCCTTGCACAATGGGAAACAGCGACTGGTTATAGCCGTACAGCGGTTTGGTAGCGTTGAACTGTCTGAAACAGCGCCCGAGCCAATTGTGGGTAAGCTTGAGCGATTTTTTCGCATAGGAATAGTCCGACGTTCCCGGGGGGCACTCGTCGAAAGCCATCATTATATCCGCCCCGATGCAGCGTTCTATCTCCATGACTTTCTCGGGAGAAAAGAAATGCCTGCTCCCGTCGATGTGTGAACGAAATTCACACCCCTCTTCCGTGATTTTGCGTATTCCCGTGAGCGAGAACACCTGAAACCCGCCGCTGTCCGTAAGCATGGGGCGGTCAAACCCGTTGAATTTGTGCAGCCCCCCCGCTTTTCTTATAATTTCCGTTCCAGGTCTGAGATACAGGTGGTATGTGTTGCCGAGGATAATCTGAGCCTTGATGTCGTCTTGAAGTTCGCGGAGATGCACCCCCTTGACACTCCCCAGTGTGCCTACCGGCATAAAGATGGGGGTCTCTACTGTGCCATGGGCTGTACGGATCAGTCCTGCCCTGGCTGAAGTCCCGTTGCTGTCGGTATGTTCAAGGTGGAAAATCACTTGTTGTGGCTGTGGTCGGGTTAGTGCCATGTGCAGAGGTGTTCAGGCTTCTTTTGCCGGAGAGTCTTCTTCGATGACAAAGTCAATGGGGTTGTCAACCTTGTCCCGCAGCAGGGCAACCGACAGCACGTCGCTTACGTTCTCCACGTACATGAACGTGATACCGTTGACATATATCCCCGGAATGTCCTCAATATCCTTGCGGTTGTCCCTGCAAAGGATGATGGTGCTGATACCGGCTCTCTTGGCCGCAAGTATCTTTTCCTTTATTCCCCCCACAGGCAGGACTTTGCCTCTTAGCGTTATTTCTCCGGTCATGGCGATTTTGTCTTTCACCTTCCTCTGCGTAAGGGCCGAGGCGATGGAGGTGGCTATCGTAATGCCCGCCGAGGGGCCGTCTTTCGGTGTGGCCCCCTCCGGAACGTGGATATGAATGTTGTAGTTGTTGAATATCCTGTAGTCTATGCCCAAATCCACGGCGTGCGCCTTGATGTATTCAAGCGCGATGGTGGCTGATTCTTTCATCACGTCACCAAGGTTGCCCGTGAGCGATATCTTTCCGCCTTTTCCCCTGCTCAGACTTGTCTCGATAAACAGGATTTCGCCGCCGACCGAAGTCCATGCGAGTCCCGTCACCACGCCAGC
Organism: Bacteroides thetaiotaomicron; assembly: GCA_963634195.1. GTDB lineage: Bacteria > Bacteroidota > Bacteroidia > Bacteroidales > Bacteroidaceae > UBA6382. The sequence goes on from CAVHBF010000048.1 coordinate 8,294, forward strand.
ATACTGATTCCCCTCGTAGATGTCGCGCGTGAACTGCGGCTTGCCCAGAAAAGCCCTGACATCAGCGGGCTTGATGGTCGTGGTGTCCATATGTCCGTTGCGTGCGTATTCGTAGTCCACCTTGCGGAAGATTTCGTTGATTTTCTTCTCCAGGCTTCTTACTCCGCTTTCCCTCGTGTAGTGTTCAATGATTTCCTCAAGTGCCTGCTTGCTGAACTTCAGCTGAGGCGTGTTCTGGAGTCCGTTTTCCGCCTTTGCCTTGGGCACCAGATGGCGTTTTGCGATTTCTATTTTTTCTTCCGTGATATAACCGCTCATTTCGATCATCTCCATACGGTCGCGCAGCGGACCGGGAATGGCACCGATGTTGTTTGCAGTGGTGATGAACATGACTTTTGACAAGTCAAAGTCCAAATCTACGAAATTGTCGTGGAAAGTGCTGTTCTGCTCCGGGTCAAGCACCTCGAGCAAGGCTGATGTGGGGTCGCCGTTCAAGGTCTGCTGTGTGACCTTGTCTATTTCATCGAGAACGAATACCGGGTTGGAAGTCCCGCACTTTATCAAACCCTTGATAATCCTGCCGGGCATAGCTCCGATATAAGTGCGCCGGTGTCCGCGTATTTCCGCTTCGTCATGTACGCCACCCAGCGAGATCCTCACGTATTTGCGTCCCATGGCAGATGCGATGCTTTTGCCCAAAGAGGTCTTTCCTATTCCCGGAGGACCGAACAGACAGATGATGGGAGCCTTGAAATCCCCGCGTATCTTTACGACCGCAAGGTGCTCAAGGATGCGTTCCTTGACTTTCTCTATTCCGTAGTGGTCGGTGTTGAGCGTCTTTTCCGCCTTGCGGATGTCTATGTTGTCATCCGAGAACTTGTTCCACGGCAGACTGAGCACGGTCTGCAGATAGTTGTACTGCACATTGTAGTCCGGGCTTTGCTGGTGCATATGCTCAAGCTTGCTGATTTCCTTTTCCAGCGAAGCCCTTGTGCCGTCGGGCATGGTGAGTGACGCCAGCTTTTCCTGGAACTCCATTATCTCGTTGGTGCTGTCATCTCCGAGTTCTTCCTGAATGTTGCGTATTTCCTGCTGGAGGAAATATTCGCGCTGCTGCTGGTCAAGGTCTTCCCTCGTTTTCCTCTGTATGTTGGCTTTGAGAGCCGCAAGCTGTATCTGCGTGTTGAGTACGGTCAGCAGTTTCATTGCCCTCTGCTTGGGGTTGGTTTCGCGCAGGATGCTTATTTTCTCGTCTGTGCCAAAAGCGATGTTGGTGCAGACAAAGTTCAGCAGGAAGATTTTGTTCTTTATGTTGTTTATGGCGAAATTGCTTTCCTCGGCATGGCTGTCGCTAAGCGAAACCAGTTTGTTCGTGTGTTCCCTGATTGAATCTATTATCGCGGAGAATTCCCTGTCGTTCTCGCTGATGTTCCTTTCGTGCAGCGGCAGGGCGGCAGCACGGTACACTCCCTGCTTTTTCGTGAAGCCCGTGATGCAGAATCTGCAGAACCCCTGCAGCAGGGCAGTTATCCTGCCGTGAGGCAGTTCCAGTATGCGTATGACCTTAACGAACGTTCCTACATCGTATATGTCGTTTTTCTTCGGGTCGTCTATTTCCGGTCTGATTTGGGTCACGGCTCCGATTATGGCGTTTTTTTCCATGGCCTTGCGTACCACGGCGGTGGAAAACGGACGCTCTATGGCTACGGGAACCACTATGCCGGGAAATATCGCCATGTTGCGGAGCGGTATTACAGGCACCGTGTCAGCATCCGGACTGATGTTGAATATTTCCTCCACGTTACCGTCAAAATCAGCAATGAGGGAATAAGGTGAGATGTTTGAATCTTCGCTCATGATATGGTGTTGTTAGTGATGGTTGGCAGCCCGAAACGGACCGGCAGTATATCCTGTTGTTTAAAAGAATTGCAAAAATACTATTTTCCGGTGACATTATTCTGTTGCACAATGATAATATTTCCTAATTCCACAAGACAGGACAGGTTTGGCCGTAGCCGATATCCTGTACTTCCGGGGCGGGTTATAAGCCCGGTGAAAATGCCGCACCAGACTGTGGGATGCTTTTTGTAAAGTGTACGTGGTGTTTTCAGTTGTTTTGCATCATAACGCATAAAGTTTATAGGAAAAAGCCTGTTTTTTGTTGAAAATGTGTTAAAATCTTTGTAAGGTAAAGAAAAGGTTGTACCTTTGCATCAGGAACACGAAGGAAACAGCCAGTGGTGTTCTTGAAAATCTAACACCATGAAAACACCCTTTTGGGGTATGTGGCCGTTCCGGCTGTCAGTCCTCAAAAATATTAACCAAAAAAACAAAACGTTATGTTGCAGACAAAAGCAGGCACTATTGCAGGAGTGATATACGAGGCTCTTGCAGGAGAATCTGACGGACTGTCGTTCAAAGAGATCAAGAAAGCCACAAAGCTTACGGAGAAGGATTTTCTGTTGGGCTTGGGATGGTTGCTCCGCGAAGACAAACTCAGCGTTGCGGAAAGCGGCGTGGAGAAGGATCCGTATATCTACAGCCTCAAGTAAGGCTCGGAGGGAGATTCTTCGCACCTATACTGAATTATCAAAAAACATCTTTTCATTTTGTTGTCCGGAATGTATGGCGGGTTTGTAACCCTGCCATTATATTCCGGATTGTTTTTGTGCCCGGGGTTATCATTCCCCGGGCTGTTGTCTTTCCGCCGGTCTTTTTGGCAGATGTGAAAGACAGAGTGTGTTCTATATTTTGTAACTTTGCAAGGGTAAAACAGAATGCAGATGAGGAAAAAGAAAGTCTGGTTTATTGTCAACCCTGTTTCGGGAGGGATACCGAAAGACGGCATCATTGGCACGGTTGGCGAGATTCTGTCTCCAGACTTGTATGACTGCCGGATATGTCACACGGAATATGCAGGCCATGGTGCTGTGCTGGCCGCCATGGCAGTGGAAAACGGCATAGACACGGTGGTTTCCGTGGGCGGAGACGGAACTGTCAACGAGGTTGCCCGTTCACTGCTCCATTCGGGGACAGCCCTTGGAATTGTGCCGTGCGGTTCGGGCAACGGGCTGGCGCGTCATCTGCAGATTCCTATGGATTTCCGCAAAGCTCTGGAGCTTGTTCGCGCCGGCAACAGCATATCCATTGATTACGGGCGGATAAACAACCGGCCTTTCTTCTGCACTTGCGGCATGGGCTATGATGCGGACGTGAGCTACAAGTTTTCCTCTTCAAGCAGGAGGGGGCTCAAGACTTATATCGAGAATGTGCTGGCAGGGCTGGCGAAATACAAGCCCGAAGCCTACACGATTGTAGACAACAAGGTGGAGCGTACCTACAAGGCGTTCTGTATAGCTCTGGCCAATGCGTCGCAATACGGCAACAACGCTTATATAGCACCGGAGGCTTCAATGACCGACGGCCTGATGGACGTTACTGTCATAGAGCCGTTCCCCTTGATAGAGGCGGCGTCAATGGCCTATATGCTCTTCAACGGCAAATTCAAGAAGGGGGCGAAACACATCAAGACATTCCGCACGAACAAGCTGACCGTCATTAGGGAACAGCCCGGTGTGGTGCACTGTGACGGCGACCCCATGAAAACCACGAGTGTAATCAAGGTAGAGATTGTGCACGCCGGGCTTAAAGTGATAACGGAGAGCGATGCCTCGGCACATCCCGTACCGATATACCAGACAATAGGCGAGCAGGTCGGGCAACAGGTGATACCCGTTGTCTCCGCTTCGGCAGCGGCGTTCCGTCTGGCAAGCCAAACGATAGTGAACCTTTTCAAACAACCCAAAAGTTAGTGCTGCGGGTGTCATCAGGCAGGGTGCTCCGCAGGAAAAGCTCATACATAAAATGCTTATTTTCATGAAGATGAAGGTATCCAAGATTTTTGTCCTGACAATCATGGTATTCGGGATGGTGTCATGCGCCAGCGTCAATAGCCGCCAGATGGTCGGTGCTTTTGGCAAAAGCACAAGACTGACAGCGGAGGAGGACTCCCTCTTCAGGGCTGTTGTCCTGAAGCATGGTGACCTGCAACTGAAACCGCTCAAAGTCTCGCGGCAGGTGGTGGCGGGCACCAATTACCGCTACGAGTGTGTCGGCAAGGACAAGAGAAAAGTTGAAGTTGTCGTATACGAACCGCTTCCGGGACAGGGCGAGGCCCGGGTGCTGAGCGTTGATGGCAAGGAGTATAAGGAATAGGTTCGGGTACTATTGCGCATTCCTTTTTCGTGTCACGGGTTGATGTGCGTTGCCGCATCAGCCGTGTCTGCTGTATCTTGAAGCGGGCGCGACACTCATGGGCTGTTGTCTGTATGGTGTGGTTCTGCTTCTTGATTTGCTGTCTGATCGGAACAATATTGAAAAACATGTACAAAAATAACGGCATTTCTGGTGCGTCCGGTGCGTTTTTGGGGAATTTATTCCGTACTCTGTAAACAGTTATTAAATCATTTGTGTTACCTTTGCAGGTGCTTTATGTTAAAATGTTATGCGGTCGCCTCTGACGGCGACAAAATGTCAGTATCTTATCATGGGATTATTACAAGATAGATTGAAGCAGTGGAGGCGTCCTCAGGAATTCATGGCGGCGGGCATTTATCCTTATTTCCGTGAAATTACGGGAAAACAAGGGACAGAGGTGAACATTGACGGCAAGAATGTCCTGATGTTCGGCTCGAATGCCTATACCGGTCTTACCGGTGATTCCCGTGTAATAAAGGCTGCAGCAGAGGCTTTGGAGAAATACGGCAGTGGTTGTGCTGGCTCGCGCTTCCTGAACGGCACTCTGGACTTGCACGTAAGGCTTGAAAAAGAGCTGGCTGAATTCGAGGGCAAAGACGAGGCTTTGGTTTTTTCCACTGGTTTTACTGTCAATTCGGGTGTCATCGCATGTCTGACGGGGCGCAATGACTACATAATACGTGATGACCGCGACCACGCAAGCATCGTTGACGGCTGCCGCTTGTCGCTTAGCAGGAATCTGAAGTACAGGCACAACGACATGGAGGATCTGGAGAGGCAACTCCAGAAGTGTGAGCCTGATGCCGTGAAGCTTATTGTGGTTGACGGGGTGTTCTCCATGGAAGGTGACCTTGCCAAACTTCCGGAGATAGTCCGCTTGAAACACAAATACAACGCTACCGTCATGGTGGACGAAGCTCACGGGATAGGAGTCTTCGGACGACAGGGCAGGGGAGTCTGCGATTATTTCGGGCTGACGGACGAAGTGGATTTGATAATGGGCACATTCAGCAAGTCGCTTGCCGCTGTGGGAGGTTTCATTGCGGCGGACAAAAATCTGATAAACTGGATAAGGCATAATTGCCGTACTTACATATTCAGTGCTTCGAATACACCTGCCGCTACGGCGGCAGCCCTTGAAGCCCTCCATATCATTCAGAGCGAGCCAGAGATACTTGAAAAACTTTGGAATGTTACGGATTATGCATTGACCCGTTTCAAGGAAGAGGGTTTTGAGATTGGCGACACGGAGAGTCCGATTATTCCTCTCTATGTGAGAGATACAGAACTGACGTTCCATGTTACGAAGAGTGCGTTTGAAGAGGGCGTTTTCATAAATCCGGTTATCCCTCCCGCATGTGCGCCGCAGGACACTCTGGTGCGTTTTGCGCTGATGGCGACACATACGAAAGAGCAGGTTGAAAGGGGAGTACAATCCTTGGTCAAGGTGTTCAGGAAATTTGACTTGCTGAAATAAAAACAGGATAGAGTCAAGGAAGAACAATAATCAGACGTAGTGAG
>CAVHBF010000049.1:0-514 GCA_963634195.1 Bacteroides thetaiotaomicron
ATTACTCGGCAGCCTCGGTCTTTTCTGCGGCTGCGGTTTCCTCTTGCGTTTCTGCCGTTTCTATACGGGCATGAGTGCGGCGGCGGCGCGGCTTCGCTTCTGTGTTTTCCGCTTCAGCCTGGGCTTCTGCAGCTTCTGCATCGGCTTTCTCCACCTTGCGCTCCTCCAGTCCCTCTGCAATGGCGCTGCAGACGGCGTCAAGTATCGTTTCCACACTCTTGGTGGCATCGTCATTGGCGGGAATCACGAAATCCACATTCTTCGGATTTGAGTTCGTGTCAACAATGCCAAACACGGGAATGCCCAGACGGTTTGCTTCGTGAACCGCGATTTTCTCTTTCATCACGTCAACGATGAACAAAGCCGAAGGCAGACGGGTAAGGTCTGCTATGGAACCGAGATTCTTCTCCAGCTTGGCTCTTTGCCGCGCGATTTGGAGGAGTTCGCGCTTTGACAGGTTGGAATACGTGCCCTCCGCAGTCATCTTGTCAATCGACGCCATTTTCTTTACCGC
>CAVHBF010000049.1:524-13965 GCA_963634195.1 Bacteroides thetaiotaomicron
GGATACCGTTACGCTCCATGAAGATGTAAGGAGCCATTGCAGGATTCCACTTTCTTTTCATGTGGCCGAAGTGACACCCTGCCTCAAGTAGTTGATCGAAATTTGTTCTTGACATGTTCTTGAAATTTGTTTACGTTCTTTTTTGATGTTGATAAACCCAATCGTTCGGTAGCCTTCTGTTGGAAAATACAAGAAGAGTCCGGACAATTTAGATACTAAACTTTCTCTATGTGTTTTCAGTCCGGCAGCACGGCTGGCATAACGTCAACGTTTGCTGAACTGGAATCTGCGGCGTGCCTTTGGACGACCCGGTTTCTTGCGCTCCACCTCGCGGCTGTCACGCGTGATGAAGCCCTGCTTGCGGAGAACGGTCTTGTCCTCTGCGTTTATCTTTACCAGAGCGCGGGCTATGGCCAAGCGGGCAGCCTGTGACTGGCCGGTGAAACCTCCGCCGAAAATGTTCAGTTTGATGTCGTACTTGCCGGCAACCTCAAGAGCCTCCAGAGGCTGCTTTACGACATATTGGAGTATGGCTGACGGAAAATATTCCGTGAGATCCCTTTTGTTTATCGTTATTTTGCCTGTACCCTCGGTAACATACACACGGGCAACAGAACTCTTGCGACGACCTAATGCGTTAATCATTTCCATTTTCGGTAATTATTTGTATTGGTTAATATCGATGGTCTTCGGCTTCTGCGCCTCATGTTTGTGCTCTCCCCCGGCATAGATGTAAAGGTTGCCGAGCAACTGGGCACCCAAACGGTTCTTGGGCAGCATACCCTTTACCGTTCTCCTGAGAAGACGGTCTGCACCGTTGGGCTTTGCCATGATGCTGGCGGGAGTGTGCTCTTTCTGACCGCCGGGATAGCCGGTGTAGGAATAGAAAATCTTCTCCGTCCATTTCTTGCCGGTCATCTTCACTTTGTCGGCATTGATGATAATGACGTTGTCACCGCAATCCACGTGTGGGGTGAAATTCGGTTTGTACTTGCCGCGCAAAAGTTTTGCAACCTTTGAGCCCAAACGACCTACAATCTGGTCTGTCGCATCTACTACAACCCATTCTTTCTGCGCCGTTTCTTTGTTGGCGGAAATGGTTTTGTAACTTAAAGTGTTCACTTTTAATAATTAATTTAGTTGTTACTACTCTCCTGCCGGCATGCCGAACTCGGCCAAAAGGACAGCATGCAAGCATGAACTTCTCTCAACGTGCCCTGCACGGCAAGGCACATTTTGATAATAATCGGCGCGCAAAATTACTCATTTTTCATATTACGGCAAAGGAAAGGGCGGACTTTTTGAGACTGTCCGCAAAAAAGTGCCCCACGTGTCTTTGCGATGCTCTTTCAATAATCATCGCCCGCAAAAATGTCTTTGCCCAAATCCTGATACGCCCGGCCAAGCATCTCGTCTGTAATCTCGAATTCCCGGTTTACCTCGCGGTCTTTGTCGAGTATGGAATGCGAGAACAGCCAATCGTACGTCTGGAGCATATAGAAAATCCGGGCGGGGCGGCCGTGGTTGACTCCGGGCATCCTTGTATAGATGAGGCGGCTGTCGTCTCCGGTGGCGCGTATGGCAGCCACCACCTTGTCCGACGACGACACCGGCACTGCCCTGTCCGCCGTGCCGTGTACGATCCAGAGCGGAACTTTGCTGAGCCCGCTCAAGTCCGCAACTGTGCCACCGCCGCAAAGGGCCATGGCGCACGCCACCTTGTCGGGATATGTCGCGGCGAAATCTATCGTCCCGAATCCCCCGAGACTCATTCCGTATACGTAGATGCGGGTCGTGTCCACATTGTAGTTGCGCTGCGCCCACTCCACAAGACTCATTATCTTGTGGGGATTCCACGCTCCGCCAGGATTTTGGGGCGCCATGATATAGGAGTCTATGTAGCGCCCGCGGGCAACGGCGTCAATTGCACCATAACGCTTGACTTTGTCCAGATTGTTGCCGCACAGGCTCTGTCCGTGCAGGAAGATCAACAGGGGGAAATGGGAATCCTCGCTTACGCCCTGCTCTGGGTTGTAAAACCAGAAATTGTAGGAACCGCTCACCTCACCGCGGTGGGCCGTAAATTTCTGGGCTGCCACCCGATAAAAAGCGAGGACAAGCCACAGCAGTATCAAAAGGCGTTTGTTTCTCATGCAGAATCCGTTTCCGTTGCGAATTTAGGAAAAACATGGCAAAAAAAGGGCTCTTCGCGTCCGGAATGACGAAAACTTTTTTCGGATTTCCCCAAACGAGAGGGAATTTTATTACCCCCGCGGCAGAACTTGGCATGTTTCGCGTTTATGGCGAAGAACCGCAAGGGCGGACAAAATCGGTTTTCGGCATTCTGTACCGGAAACCCGTTTTTTAGTACACGGCAACCCTGTCAATGTTGGAACAAATGTGTATTTTTGTAGCCAAAACGGCAACCATACACAAAAACAATGGAAACAGGCAACACAGACACGTGCCGAAAAGGGGGAAACCCGTTTCTGGCCCCGTTCAACACTCCTCATGACACGATTCCGTTTGATTCAATACGGGAAAGTGACTTCAAGCCGGCTCTTCTGGCAGGAATGGAGCTTGAAGACAAAGAGATAGACGAAATAACAGGCAACCCGGACTCCCCCACTTTTGAAAACACAATAATTCCCTTTGTTTGTTCGGGCGAAGTCCTGGGCAGGGTTGAGACGGTCATGAGCAATCTCCTTACCGCCTGCACAAGCGACAAGCTGGAGGAGCTAGCGCAGGAGGTCACCCCCATGCTTACGGAACACAGCACCCGCATCCTGTACGACAAAAAACTCTTTGAACGGATAAAGTATGTCAAGGACAGCAAACCGTGTCTTGGCCACGAAGACCAGACTCTCCTTGACAAGGTGTACGACAGTTTTGTTGACCGCGGCATCAATCTTCCGGAGAAGAAGAAGGAAAGGCTCAAGGAAATCACGAAAGAGCTGTCGTTGGCCACTCTCCGGTTTTCACAAAACGTGCTGAAAGACACCAACAGGTTCCGGCTTCATATCACGGACAAAAAGGAATTGGACGGGCTGCCCGAAATACAGATGGAGCAGGCCGCCAGCCTCGCAAAGGAAAACGGTCTTGACGGATGGTGCTTCACTCTTGACCAGCCAAGTTACTCTTCAATCCTGACCTACTGCAAAAACAGGGAGCTGCGCAGAAAGGTGTATCTCGCCCGCAATACTCTGTGCATCAAGAAGAACAGGTTCAACAATATAGAACTGGCACGCAAAATCATAAACCTGCGGCTTGAATCGGCAAACCTGTACGGCTACAGGACTTATGCGCAAAAAGCCCTGAAGCACCGTATGGCGCGCAACACGTCAACGGTAAAGAAATTTATAGGCCGTCTGCTGGAGGCATACAGACCGACGGCATTGGAGGACTACGGCAAAATCAAAGCCTACGCCCGGAAAGCGGAGGGACCGTCGTTCAGGCTCAAGCCCTGGGACACGGGCTACTACAGCCACAAGCTGTTGCTCGAGACGTTCAACTACGATGCGGAGATGCTGCGCCCCTACTTTGAACTGGACAGGGTGATAGAGGGCGTTTTCGGACTTGCCACCAGACTCTACGGCATAACGTTCAGGAAAAACCCGTCCATTCCTGTCTACCACAAGGATGTCGTCGCCTATGAGGTCTTCGATGAAGACGGCAGTTATCTGGCCGTGCTGTATACCGATTTCCACCCGCGCCCGAACAAGAAAAGCGGAGCATGGATGACCTCATACCAAGGGCAGTGGATTGACGGAAACGGCAACGATATCAGACCGCACGTTTCTCTGTGCATGAACCTCACCAAACCGACCGGGACAAAGCCGGCTCTGCTGACATTGGGCGAGGTCGCGACTTTCATGCATGAATTCGGCCACGGTCTTCATGAAATGTTTTCACGGTGCCGCTACGAATGCCTGTCCGGCACCAACGTGTATTGGGATTTCGTGGAGCTTCCGTCACAGTTCATGGAGAATTTCGCCTACGAAAAGCAGTTCCTGCACACCTTTGCCTTCCACTACCAGACAGGCGAACCTCTCCCCGACGAACTGATAGACAGGGTCATCGGCAGCCGGCACTTCAATGCGGGTCTGGCTTGTTTGAGACAGCTTTCTTTCTGCCTGCTGGACATGGCTTATTATACCCTTGCAAATCCTCTGACAACGGACATCGTGGAATTTGAGAAAACGGCGTGGAAACCGGCTCTTGTCGGCAACGGGACTGCGGCGAAGACATGCATGACTACACAGTTCAACCATATCATGACAGGGGGGTATGCCGCAGGGTATTATTGCTACAAGTGGGCGGAAGTCCTTGACGCCGATGCCTTCGCGGCTTTCAGGGAGACCGGCATTTTCAACAGGGAAACGGCAGCACGCTTCCGGCACGAGATTCTTGAAAAAGGCAACACGGAACACCCTGCCGTGCTTTACAGGAACTTCCGTCACCGCAATCCATCCATTAAAGCCATGCTGCAACGGGACGGCATAAAACCTGTCAAATAAAACACTTACGCTTCACTATAGCCAACCATAATGAACGAGAACAGGAAACAAGAACTTCTGGACAGCCGTTACCTGCGCATGGCGCATATCTGGGCGGAAAACTCCTACTGCGTGCGCAGAAAGGTCGGGGCTCTGCTTGTGAAAAACGGCACTATCATCAGCGACGGGTTCAACGGCACACCGTCCGGATTTGAAAATATCTGCGAAGACGAGAATAACGTCAGCAAACCATACGTCCTTCATGCGGAAGCCAATGCCATCACGAAAATAGCCCGTTCTTCGCAAAACAGCGACGGGGCGACATTGTATGTCACGGCGTCGCCGTGCATTGACTGCGCCAAACTGATTATACAAAGTGGCATACGGCGTGTCGTTTACGGTGAAAAATACAGGCTGGACGACGGGGTGGCTTTGCTGAAGAGGGCCGGCATCGAAACGGTCTATCTGGATCTGGAACAATGCCCCTGACATGCGGACGGCGTTCAGGGTTTCACAAGAACAGGAAAAACAAACAACGAATGAAACAGAACAAATACCACAACTTTTTGCCGCTGATCATATCACTGAGTGTTGTGGCGGGCATGGTACTCGGAACTTTCTACGCAAGCTATTTCCGCAGCAACAGGCTTAGCATCTTCAGTTCGGGCAACAGCAAGATAAACGACCTCCTCTATGCCATAGAGGACAGATACGTTGACACTGTAAACATGAATGATCTGATAGAACACGCATTGCCGCGCATCTTGTCGGAACTTGACCCCCACTCCACATACACCTCCGCAAAAAAGGTGGAAGAGGAAATGCAGGGTCTCAAAGGGTCTTTTTCCGGAATTGGCGTGATATTCTCCATCATTGAGGATACTGCAAGAATCATACGCGTCGTTCCGGAAGGACCGTCCGAAGACACCGGATTGATGGCAGGCGACCGCATTGTCACTGTTGACGGGAAACCGTTTATAGGAAAATTCCTTAACGAAGAGTACGCGATGAAAACGCTGCGGGGACCGGACAAGTCAAAAATCAGGCTCGGAATAAAACGGAGCGGAAGACCGGGCACAAGGGTGTACGAAGTGACCCGGGGCACCGTTCCGGTAAGAACCGTTGACATCTATGCCATGATTGACAAGGAAACCGGCTATATAAGGATAAGTTCTTTCGGCCAAAACACCTATGAGGAATTTCTTGTGGCGCTCGCCGAACTCAGCAGCCAGGGGTGCAGAAGCCTTATTGTCGACTTGCGCGACAACGGTGGCGGCTATATGGAAGCCGCTGTCAGGATCGCCAACCAGTTCCTGCCCAAGAAACGCATGATAGTCTACACGCAGGGAAGAAAATCCGAACGGATGGAATATCACAGCGACGGACGGGGGGACTATCAGAACATTCCGCTCGTTGTCGTTGTCAACGAGAACACGGCATCGTCCAGCGAGATTTTCGCCGCCGCCATTCAGGACAACGACAGGGGGACAATCGTCGGACTCAGGACTTTCGGCAAGGGACTCGTGCAGGAACCCATCCAGTTCTCGGACGGCTCCCTGCTGAAACTGACAATAGCCAGATACTACAGCCCGTCCGGAAGATGCCTGCAGAAACCCTACGTGATGGGCGAAAGCGAAACTTACCAGAACGACCTGTACTCGCGCTATCTGAAAGGCGAATTTTCCACCCGCGACAGCATACACCTGTACGGCAGGAAATACCACACAATGGCAGGACGGACAGTATACGGAGGAGGTGGCGTCATGCCGGACATCTTCATTCCTGCAGACACGACTGACGTGACATCCTATCTCATGGAGGCTGTCGCTTCACGCCGCTTGGCCGAGTTCTCTTACCGGTACGCGGATTCAAACAGACAGAAACTCAACGAAATGCAGGACTGGGAAGAGCTCGGGGAATACCTGCGGCATCAGAACCTCGTGGGCAAATTCGCCACATACGCGGAAAAGAAAGGGCTGAAGCGCAGGAATCTTCTGATAAAGAAATCCTACAGGAGACTTGACACTGCCCTGACGGGGTCTGTCATAAACTATATCTTCGGGGACGAAGCGTCTGCCCTGTACCGGTGCCAAAGCGACGACTGTATAAAAGAGGCTCTCCGGCTGATAGGCAACCACCAGACTTTCCCGCAAAAGCCCGACATGACAAAGACGGGCAAAAACAGGAAATGAATCCAAGGGTGTGACCGTCCGCACCTCCATGTAAACGGGGAAACAAAAAAAACAACGGCGGAAACGGATATTACGGAAAAAAAGGATTATCTATGCACGAGAGAAAAACAAACAATACGGAATACAAAAAAAACAGAATATATGAATTCGGACAAAACAACTCAGGAAACACAAGGCAGCGGGGCACAGAACATAATGGCCCGGATTAAGAAAAACCCTATCGTAAGTGCAATTACAGGCGTTGTTGTCTTGGTCGCCATCATAGTGATAGGCTCTTTCTCATACAGGAGCTATATAAGCAGCAGCAACAACGAGGCAGCCACAAAACTGGCGAAAGGACAGGACTATTTCCAGAAAGGACAGTTTGACCAGGCTCTCAACGGTGACAACACCGGCTATCCCGGTTTCGTGAAAATCGCGGCTCAGTACAGCAGTACGGAAACCGGAAATCTCGCCAACCTGTATGCCGGGCTGTCATATTACTACAAGGGAGACTACGACAAGGCCATAAAGCATCTGGAGGACTTTGACGCACAGGACGACCAGTTCATATCCAACAACGGCATCGCCGCTTTGGGGAACTGTTACGCTAAAAAAGGGAACTACGACAAGGCTGTCGAGTTGCTGAAAAAAGCCGCAAAGAACGCGGACAACCCTGTTGTCAGCCCCTCTTGTCTGGTTCAGGCGGGAGAATTGCTTGAAAAGCAGAACAAAAAGGAAAAGGCTCTTGAACTTTACAACGAGGTCAAGGAAAAATATCCTAACAGCGCGGAAGCACAGGGCATAGACAAATACATACAGAAAGTATCTGAATAGGAAGACCAACTCTGACGTTGGCTATTTTAATGTGGACAAGGGGGCAAGGCGCAGGCAAAAGGCGTGACCGCTCCCTTTAATTTTAAAGAAAGCATGTCAGCGACAACAGACAATCTGTCAACACAAAACATACCGTCTGCCTCGGGCATGAGGGTCGGTGTCGTCGTATGCGAATGGAACTCACAAATTACGCAACCACTGCTTAACGCGGCGACCGACACATTGAAAAGATATGGAGTAAGACCGGAACACATTGTCGTGAAAACCGTTCCCGGAAGTTTTGAACTCATCTACGGGGCAAATGCCATGGCAAAAAGCGGACTCGTGGACGGAATCATAGCCATAGGCTGCATCGTAAGGGGCGAAACTCCACACTTTGACTTCATTGCGCAAGGCTGCACAAACGGGCTGGCTTACCTAAATGCAACCAGCAACATACCCGTCGTTTTCGGTGTGCTTACCACAGACAATTTTGACCAGGCTTTTGAGCGCACGGGCGGCAAACTCGGCAACAAGGGAGAGGAATACGCCCTCACGGCCATACGCATGATTGATTATGCACGCAGCTATGAACGCTGAAATACACAAATTAAAACATCAACAAAATGAAAAAGATTTTTTTATCATTCCTGGCTTTTGCCGTTGCAGCTGCAATTCAAGCGGCAGCCCCTGCCGACAAGCAGGCCGGCAAGGTGGAAAGTGTAACTTCGCCCAACGGCAAACTGAAGGTGGAGGTTTCCTTCGGCACTGAACTGAAGTATTCTGTGTCTGACGGAGGAACGGTTCTGCTGAAGGATTCACGCATTGGGCTGACGGTCAAAGACGGTCCGAAAGTCGGACAAAACCCGAAACTCAAGAAGAAGAGCCTCACATCTGTAAACGAGCAGATTCCGTCTCCATTCTATCGCGAACCGAACGTCCAGAACAACTGCAACGAACTGAAGCTGACCATGGCCGACGGTTTCGTTCTCACGTTCCGCGCCTACGACACGGGGGTCGCATACAGGCTTAGCTCTACCCTGAAAAAGCCGGCGGAGCTCATCATAGAGAACGAACTCGCGGAATTCAATTTCCCGGAAGATTTTGCTGCGTGGATACCATACACCAACGACCAATATGACCGCTGGGGAACATCGTTCGAAAACACCTACAAAAACATCAGACTGTCTGAAGCCGAATCCGGCCGTTTGGCTTTTACCCCTCTTGCCGTCGACTGCAAGAGCGCAAAGGTAAGCATCATGGAAAGCGACTTGGAGTCATATCCCGGAATGTTCCTGAAAGCGAGTGCAAAACGCCTCGAGGCTGAATTTGCGCCATATCCCAAAAACCACAAGTTTGTTGACGCACGCAGAAAGCTTGTTGTGACCGACAGGGAAAACTACATCGCCAAGGTCAAGCCGACACGAGACTTCCCATGGCGTGTCATGGTCATCACTCACAAGGATACGGAGATGGCACAGAACAATCTCGTGTATGCACTGGCTTCTCCCAACAGAATCGGTGATACCAAATGGATAAAACCGGGCAAACTTACATGGGACTGGTGGAACGCACTCACTCTCACGGGGGTTGATTTCAAACCGGGCGTTAATACCGAAACATACAAATACTACATAGACTTTGCAGCAAAACACGAAGTGGAGTACATCGCACTTGACGAAGGCTGGTACTATGGCAGGAAAAACAAAAACGATGACAACGAAAAGGTTGACATCCTCAACACCGTTAAGGAAATAAATCTCCCCGAGATTGTAAAATACGGAAAGGAAAAGAAAGTCGGTGTCGTCCTTTGGCTGGGCTTCAATGTTCTTGACGAACAACTGGAGGAGGCTTGCAAGAAGTATAGCCAGATGGGCATAAAGGGCTTCAAGGTTGACTTCCTTGACCGCAATGACCAGACTGCGGTGGAACAGGTATACAGAATCGCGGAGACTTGCGCTAAGTACAACATCTTCCTCGACCTGCACGGAATGTATGCCCCGACAGGCTACAACAGGACTTTCCCCAACATCCTGAACGTTGAAGGCGTATGGGGACTGGAGCAGGCAAAATGGAGTTCCAACAAGGAGGATATGCCAACCTACTGCGTGACGTTCCCTTATCTGCGCATGATGCCAGGATATGTTGACTACACGCCCGGCGGCTTGCGCAACTGTACCAAGAACCATTTTGTAGGCGATTACTACTGGCCGCAGACACAGGGCACCCGCTGTCATCAGATAGGCATGTACATCGTCTACGACTCTCCCTTGACAATGATGGCAGACTCTCCTACTGCCTATGAGAAAGAGGAAGAGTGTGCAAGTTTCATCGCCTCAATACCCAACCAGTACGAGAAGACCATCGTGCTTGACGGGGAAATAGGCAAGTACATTGTCACCGCACGCAAGGTCGCCGGCAAACACTGGTGGATTGGCGGTCTTAACAACTGGGAAGAGCGCGACGTGGAAATAGACATCTCAAAATTGTTTGAGCCGGGAGACCGCGACACCTATTTCGTGACGACAATATACCAGGACGGCGACATGGCCAACAGGGTTGCCACGGACTACAAGGTCATTGAGGGCCGCAGGGTTGACAAGAACTCCAAGATAAAGATACACATGGCCAAGGGCGGCGGCTTTGCAATAAAGCTCCACCGCATTGTGACATAGCGGACAAGCGGATAAAACCGCTGCTTCAGAAGAACCGTAAACGGACATTCCCGCAATTGTGACGGGGGTGTCCGTTTGCGGTTCTCGCTTTAAATTAACCTCCGGCAACGGCGTGGAATGAGTGAAATTATTCCTAACTTTGTATTGGGATATCCCGATGAACACGCCCTAAGAACACTCGCATGATCCTTAAAAACATATCGCTGATAAATTTCAAGAATGTCGAACAGGCTGATTTGGACTTGTCTCCCAAGCTGAATTGTTTTGTCGGGAACAACGGCATGGGGAAAACCAATATTCTTGATGCCGTCTACTATCTCTCGTTCTGCCGCAGCGTGTTTTCACAGACAAACCAACACGTCATAAGGCACGGCCAGAATACCATGGTATTGCAGGGCATCTACGAAACGCCCGACAACAAGATCCTTAACATTTACTGCGGGCTCAAAAACGGCCAACGGAAAATCTTCAGGAAAAACGGCAAGGAGTACAAGAAAATATCAGAGCACATCGGACTCGTGCCGCTTGTCATCATCTCGCCTGACGACAGCGAATTCATACACGGGACAAGCGAGTGTCGCCGCAAATTCATGGATATTACCATCTCGCAGTATTCCCCGCTGTATCTCAGGCAGCTGATAAAGTACAACCAGATACTGCAACAGCGCAACGCTCTGCTGAAATCCGACACAATGCCCGATGAGACCATCCTTGCCGCATACGACAGGATGATGTCTGACGCGGCCAAGGATATCCACAGCGAGAGAAAGGCATTTGCGGCCAAAATCATCTCCCGGTTCAAGGATATCTACCGGTTGCTTGGCGAAGATAGCGAAGATGTCGGATTGGCATACCGGTCTCATTTGGAAACAGAAGACCTGTTTTCCGTTCTTCAGACATCCCACTATAAAGAGCACATTGTCGGTCACACTCTGTACGGCATACACAGGGACGACCTTGAAATGACACTCAACGGACAGCCCCTGCGCTATGAAGGCTCGCAGGGACAGGCAAAAAGCTATCTCATCGCCTTGAGACTTTCACAATATCTCTTTCTTGAAGACACCATAGAAAACCGCACGCCACTGCTGTTGCTTGACGATATCTTCGACAAGCTGGATGCCAACAGGGTGGAAAAAATAATACGCATCGTGTCAAGCGAAAAATTCGGACAGATATTCATCACGTCAACAAGCCGCGACAATCTCGAACAGGTCGTCAGACAGGCATCCTGCGACTACCGGTTTTTTGTTGTCGACAACGGAAAATATGAAACGAGTTAAGGCAAAACCCATCACAGAACTTATCCTTCCGTTTTTGAGGGCGGAAGGACTGGAAACCCCTTTGCTGGAATACAGGATTACACACAGGGGATGGAATGAACTTATGGGTCCTGCCATTGCCATGCACACAAGAAACATATATATATCCAACCAGACCCTGTATCTGGAGTGCGACAGCCCTGTCGTGAGACAGGAACTTTCACTGAGAAAAAGCGAGATTGTCTACAAGCTGAACAAATATGTTGATGCCTATATCATAACCGCGTTGTTGTAAAATAATTCATCGCCATGCATCCCACGGGCGGCAGAGCCGTTACGGACGGGCAGAAGACAGTCATTTACGTCTCGTTTTTTTGCCGTTTCTGAAATATTGATTAATTTTGCACAGCAGAAAAGGAACAGAACAAGGGTGTTTTCCAGAGTGGCCAAATGGGGCAGACTGTAAATCTGCTGTCTTTCGACTTCGGTGGTTCGAATCCATCAGCACCCACAAACGAAAAAAGCGCCAGTGAGATTTCACTGGCGCTTTTTTCGTTTGTGGAAATCCCGACAGCCGGGATTGCCAAAGTATCTTGGGTTCACCCCGTATGTATGGCACACGGCATCTCCGAAGACCCTCATTGTAGCCAAAAGAAAGTGCAGAACGCTTATTCTGCACTTTCTTTTGGACTCCGCCCTGTCGGCGGAAATGTATGACAACGCGCTTATTTCGCCGTTGAAATGGCCACTCTGTTCCAGCTCTTCTTGGAGAACACGTTTCCTACACCATAGCCCTGTGCGGTGATGCGCGACTCCGAAATGCCGTATTTCTTGATCAGCATGTTCTTGACGGCATTGGCACGGGCGACCGAAAGTCTTTGGTTAAGCCCTGCGGGACCCTCGGGAGAAGCGTAGCCCTTTATCATCACCTTTGCTTCGGGGTTTGATTTCAGATAGTTGGCAACCCTTTCCACGTTAGGCTTCTGGGCGTTTGAGATGATGGACTTGCCCTGTGCAAAGAACACACATGTCTCCTTTTCCGTCTTGGCGGGCGCAACTTCTGAAGCAACGCCCTTGTTGCGGCTCGCGTTAAGTTCGTTCTGGAGTTTCTGTACTTCGGAGTTCTGCTTTGACAAAGCGAGCTTCAGCCTCTCGTTTTCTTCCTGCGCGGACTTCAGCGAAGCGTTCAGTGCATCTGTCTGCTCCTTGTTCAATGCGTTTATGGCATCTATGTCAGGAATCTTTTTCCATGTGGTGGTCTTGCCGAAATTGTATTTCAGACCAAGTTCGGCAGAGAAAACCTTGTCGTAGTTCTGGAATAAATTCTGACGGGATTCCCCGCCTTCGGCACCGTCGGACTTCGGCTCTACGAAGATGGCGTTTATATCCACGAAAGCATCCAGATCCTTGCAAATTCTGAACGTGTTCATTATACCAAACTGCACATCCATCGCATAGATGCTACTGTGGGCGCGTGCTTCCGTAGCGTTGTGGTACACACCGACTCCAGGATAAGCAATCACGTTCCAGAAACGGTTTTCGTTGTAACCGCAAAACAGATTGGACAGATTGAACAGCACCTGGCCATTGGTTACCCAATAGTGTTTCAAGTCCTGCTTGTTGAGGGCTGTGTTTTCCGAGACAACACTCTTTCCGTTAATGCCCTGGAACTTTATTCTGGTTCCGATACCGGGGGTAAACCACTTTCCGATACCCACGCCAAAACCAAGAGTAGTCCGGAAACTGCGGAACGGGTTCTGGCTAAAGCCCTGCCATCTCTCCTGGTCTCCGTAGAAAGAAGATCCGTCAATTCCGGCCGTTACAAACCAGTTTGACCAGAAGTCATTTGTGGCAACGGAATACTTCAACGTGGGTGTCTCCGTTTGGGCAAAGCCAAGCAGACACGCGCAAGAAACTACAACAGGAATACATAACTTCTTCATAGTAATATGTGTTTTGTAAGTTTTTAATGACACTATAACGCCGAAAACATGAACGGCTACGCGAGCAAAGTTACAAAT
>CAVHBF010000050.1:0-11250 GCA_963634195.1 Bacteroides thetaiotaomicron
TCACGGGACAATGCCAAAGTCACATCTTGTAAATCCGAAAACAATATGCGGAGTAATAGGACAGCTGGTTCTGATTGAAAGCCTCATGATGCTGGTATGTCTGGGCACAAGTTTTTTCTACCACGAAAACAACCATATGCCTTTCTTGGTTTCCATGACGGCGACCACAGCGTTGGGCTTGTTGCTGAAATATCTGGGCAAAGGCTCGTCCGGCTCCATCAACCGGAGAGAGTCATACCTCATTGTGGCACTGTCATGGATAACTTTCTCACTGTTTGGCACGGGACCGCTGCTTATTGACGGCCACTGCCACACCATGAGTTCGGCTTTTTTCGAGTCAATGTCAGGATTCACAACCACCGGAGCCACCATAATGCCGGACGTGGAAGCCTTGCCCCGCAGCATACTGTTGTGGCGCACACTGACACACTGGATCGGCGGTTTGGGCATAGTGTTTTTCACCATGACAATACTGCCGTCCGCCGGAGGCGGCGAAAGCAGGCTCTTTGTAGCGGAAAGCATCGGACTGAGACAGGAAAAACTACATTCCAAAATCAAGACCACTGGTGCCTGGATATGGACTATATACACATTTTTGACCGTTGCCTGCTCACTCTGTCTGTGGCTTGGCGGAATGGAGCCGTTCGACAGCATCAACCACGCGATGGCCACAATCTCCACGGGAGGATTTTCCACACACAATGCGGGCATAGCCGCCTACAACTCGCCGGCCATAGAGTATATAATGACATTCTTCATGTTTCTCGGAGGCATCAACTTCTATCTGCTGTATACCGTAGGGACAAAACGCACGCTCTCGCCGATAAGGCACAACAGCGAACTGAGATTCTACATTCTGACAATCATTGCAGTCTCGCTGGTATGCGCCGTCTGCCTGTATGCCCACAACGGATACAGCGTAGAGAAATCCATACGCACGGCTTTCTTCAACTGCATAGCGATAAACACCACCACAGGATTCACCACCGACAACTATCAGAACTGGTATCACCCCACCATCCTGCTGATCAGTTTTCTGATGTTCACTGGCGCGTGTTCGGGTTCGACAACCGGCGGGTTCAAAAGCATCAGGATGCTCGTCATCATGAAAGCCACGCACATACAATTCAAGAGAATCCTCCACCCCAACGCCATCATTCCCGTGCTGATAAACAGGAAGCCTATAAGCCACGACACGGAGCGAAACGTCATGGCACTTCTGTTCTGGTTCCTGTTCATAATCGCGTCCGGGGCAATCGCCCTGATGTGCTTGGGCATAAGCGGATACGACAGCTGCAGCATATCCATATCGTGCTTCTGCAATGTCGGCACCAACTTCGGCCATACGTTCGGACCGGAAAACGGGCTTTCGGCACTGCCGGATTCCGCAAAATGGATCTGTTCGTTCCTGATGCTGGCAGGGCGACTTGAAGTGATAGCGATACTGCTGCCATTCACGCGATCTTTCTGGAGCAGGCAGTAATACGTTGCACGCAAAGCTGCGTCAACCATTTTCCATCAAGACCAATGCTGTCACGTCCGATGGAACAGAGCCGCCGCAAAATGCCCCACGTTTAAAATCCGAACGCCACGGGCAACAGGTCTTTTGCAGCATCAAAGATCACCGCATTTTGCCTTCCGGCCAGTATTACCCGGACATGAGCCCCCTGCCTGCGTTCCGTCTCCACCAGCACTTGTCTGCACAAACCGCACGGCGATATGAAATCCTCCAGACTGTCGCTTCCGGATTTGCGCGCGACAACCGCGATGGCATCTACACTGACATCCGGAAACATGGAACGGGCGTAATCCAAGGCTGAACGTTCCGCGCATGTGGTACACGGAAACGACACATTCTCCTGATTTGAGCCACACAGAATTTTCCCGTTCTCGAGCAGGACAGCGGCCCCAACACAAAAATGGGAGTACGGCGAATGAGAGCCGGACAATGCATCCACAGCCTTGTTGACCAAGACAAGGTCGGTGTCCGCCAACTCGCCAAGTGGTATCTCCGCGTATGTTATTTCACAGGTTTTTTTCATTGCACCAAGACTTTTTACCGCACAAAAATAGAATTTACATCCGACAAGGGCGGCAAAAACACGCGGAAATTGAAACGTGTGCGCCCAAATAAAACAAAACACGGTATCGGAATGACAAAAAAATCATACCTTTGTGGTCATAATTGTGCCGGAAATGTGATGTCGCCGCTATCCGGAAACAACAGAGGAAGAAACAAACACAACAGCATTACAATGAAAACAATCAACCGATTTCTGCTTGCCATGACAATTACGGCAAGTGCCACTGTCGCCAAAGCCGATGCTTTCCTGCTTGAGAATTACCGTATGTCCACGGCGCAGAAAGCCCCCTCTGGCAATGAGTGGAACGACCCTTCCGTCCTTGCGTTGAACAAGGAAATGCCAAGAGCGTGGTTCTTCTCTTTTCAGGACAAGGACAACGCACGCAAGGTACTGCCAGAGAACTCCACCTACTGGAAAAGCCTGAACGGAATGTGGAAATTCCATTTCTCCAAAAGTCCAGACCAAAGGCCAAAAGACTTTTTCAGACAAGGCTTCAACACCGGGACGTGGGATGACATCAAGGTGCCGGGGTGTTGGAATATGCAAGGCATCAGCAAGGTCAACGGGGAGAGGAAATACGGTTCGCCAATATACGTAAACCAATGGGTGATTTTCGGGTCAGAGACCAAGCCCGGCGACTGGAAAAAGGGTGTCATGCGTGACCGTCCCGCCAGCTATACCACATACGAATACCGCAACGAGGTGGGAAGCTACAAACGTTCATTTGAAATTCCCGAAGACTGGGACGGGCGCGAGGTATACATAAGTTTTGACGGAGTAGACTCTTTTTTCTACCTGTGGATAAATGGCCAATATGTCGGTTTCAGCAAGAACTCACGCAATGCAGCCCGGTTCAACATAACGAGATACCTTAAGAAAGGGAGCAACGACGTTTCCGTGGAAGTGTACCGCAGCAGCGACGGGAGTTTTCTGGAAGCGCAGGACATGTTCAGGATGGCCGGCATTTTCCGCACTGTTGCGCTGTACAGCACCCCGAAAGTGCAAGTGCGCGACCTTGTGGCCATTCCGGATTTTGACAACGAATACTGCAACGGGCTTTTGAACGTGACCGCATCGATACGTAATCTCGGGGGGAAAAAAGCCGATGGCTATACGGTCAGGTATTCTCTCTATGTCAACAATCTCTATCAGGACGACAACACTCTTGTCAGCACGACTGAGAGTGCGCCTTTCACTGTAAACAAGTCGCAGGAAGTGGATTCCAAGACCTCCATCTATGTTGTCAAACCCAAGAAATGGTCGGCGGAAGAGCCGAACAGATATACACTTGTGGCAGAACTGCTTGACAAAAAATGCAACGTGATTGAGACTGTGTCAACCATCGTTGGATTCCGCAAGGTCGAAATACGGGAAACCCCAGCACGGGAAGACGAATACGGCAAAGCCGGGAGATACTATTTCATAAACAATCAGAACGTAAAGTTGAAAGGAGTCAACAGACATGAGAGCAATCCCTCTTTGGGGCACGCCATAACCCGCGAGCAGATGGAGCAGGAAATCATGCTCATGAAGCGCGCCAACATCAACCACGTGCGCAACTCGCACTACCCGGATGACCCATACTGGTATTATCTCTGCAACAAATACGGCATTTACCTTGAAGACGAAGCCAACATCGAGAGCCACGAATATTTCTACGGTGAAGCCAGCCTGTCGCATCCTGAAGAATGGAGACCGGCACACGTGGCGAGAGTAACAGAAATGGTCTGCAGCAACATCAACAATCCTTCCATCGTAATATGGAGCCTGGGCAACGAGGCCGGACCGGGACACAATTTCAAGGCAGCCTACGATTCGCTGAAACTCATTGACAAAAGCCGTCCGGTACAATACGAAAGGAACAACAGCATTGTTGACATGGGGTCAAACCAATATCCCTCCGTAGGCCAGACACAAGCGATTGCAAGCGGAACAGAGGGGTACGTCTACCCGTTCCACGTTTCCGAATATGCACACTCCATGGGCAATGCGGTAGGAAACCTTGCAGACATCTGGGCTGCGGTTGAAAGCAGCAATTTCATCTGCGGCGGAGCCATCTGGGACTGGGTTGACCAAGCCCTGTGGAACTATACCCCCACCGGACAAAAGTATCTGGGATACGGCGGTGATTTCGGCGACGTGCCAAACGACGGACAGTTCTCGATGAACGGTATCGTGTTTGCCGACCTTGAGCCAAAGCCCCAATACTATGAGGTGAAAAAAGTGTACCAGAATGTCAGCGTCAAGATGAACGACGTCCGCAAGGGCGAGATAGAAATACGCAACAAGGGATTTTTTACAGGGCTGTCAAACTACATCGGCGAATGGAGCCTCTGGAAAAACGGCAAGCAAGTCAATGTGGGAGAAATAGACCTTGAGGGGCTGACCCCACGGACTACCAAGAAAATCTGCCTGCCATACGAATACAGCGAGCTGGATCCGGAAGGCGAGTATTTCGTAAAGATACAGTTCATCCTGAAACACGCCACCCCGTGGGCAGATGCAGGTTTCGTGCAGGCCGAAGAACAGTTCCCCGTGAAAGCCTCCCGAAAGCCCGCTCTCTGTGCAGACAGCAAAACCGCAACTCCGCTGAAGATGACGGAAACAGACGGCAAGCTCAATGTCACCGGGCAGAATTTCCGTGTGGATTTCAATCTGGGTGACGGCTCCATTGACAGACTCTTGTATGACGGCACAGATGTCATTACGCCGGGATGCGGCCCCCGCCTGAATGCATACAGGGCGTTTGTCAACAATGACAACTGGGTTTACAGGAACTGGTTCAAGAACGGTCTGCACAACCTCAAACACAAAGCCGCAGACTACAAGATAGTTGAAAACGGCAACGGTTCCGTATCTCTGGTATTCACAGTGGTCAGCCAGGCACCAAACGCAGCCCGGCACGAAGGAGGTACAGACATGAACACAAAGGGGAAATACTACAGCCGCATAGTTGAAGAAACGGACAAACCTTTCGGAGAGAACGATTTCCGCTTCGTCACAAAGCAAATATATACCGTCCATCTTGACGGCTCCATTGAGCTGCAGTCCAACATAACATCAAACAACAGCAATCTGGTACTACCGCGCCTTGGCTACCAGATGCAAATTCCTGATAACCTGTACAGATTCGAATATTACGGGTGCGGACCAACGGGAAACTACAACGACCGCCGCACTGGATCATTCGTTGAGCGTTTCAGCAGCACTGTCGCGCAACAGGTTGAACATTTCCAAAAACCACAGGAAATGGCAAACCATGAAGACACGCGGTGGTGCTCGCTTACCAACGCCCAAGGAGACGGCATCATCTTCATAGCAAACAACCATATGAGCGTACAGGCTCTGCCGTATTCAGCAACACACATGACGACTACTGCACATTTCTTTGAGCTCAAGCCGGCCGGACAAACTTATCTGAACCTTGATTTGGGAGTGACCGGGCTCGGAGGCACGAGCTGCGGACAAGCACCACCTCTGGAACATGACAGAATAATGGCAAGGCCGAGCCTTTTCGGCTTTATCATCAGGCCGCTCAAGGCCAATGACAACAGGACAGTGGTTTCCAACGTCAAGCCGGTTACGATCGCCCCTGTCCTGATTGACAGAGACAACGCCGGGACATTGAAGATAACGTCATCGGCAGAAGACATGGACATTCTTTATTCCATCAACGGCGGTGCAGAGAAAAAATACTCCGTCCCATTTAACTTCAAGGAGGGGGGGACCATAACGGCATGGCCGTCCGGAAACAAAGCGGCGGACGTGAGTGTGGAATTCGAGAAGATTACGACAATCCCGATAAAAGTAATATTCTGCAGCAGCGAAGAGAACAAGGCGGAAGACACTCCTGCCACAAACCTGACAGACGGCAACCCCGGGACTATCTGGCACACGATGTATTCTGTCACTATGGCAAACTATCCACACTGGGTAGACTTTGACTGCTTTGAGACGAAGTCGCTGACAGGCTTTACGTACACTCCGCGGCAAGACAGCCCGAACGGCAATATACGTGACTACGAAATCTATGTCAGCCAAGACGGCAAAGATTGGGGGAAGCCCGTACACTGCGGGAGTTTCAACAATGACAGGCAAAAGAAGAAAGTATTGTTCAATGTGCCTGTGAAAGCCCGCTACCTGCGTTTCAAAGCCCTGTCAAGTCAAGACGGGCAGGATTTCGCTTCTGGTGCGGAGTTTGACATTATGGCTGAATAAACCTGCAAAAACCGTTTCCTGTTTTTACAAGGTCTCTGCCTGCCGGTTCAGCAGGCAGAGACCTTGTTGTTTCTGTTGGACTTTTGCTGTCTGGCAAGGGGACATTTTGTCTCTTCCACGTTTTGCACTATCCCCTCTCCCAAAAGCGGCAGGACAACACTTTCTTTTTTCTTTTGTTGTCCCGAACTGAAGCCAATATGAAAAGAATGGAATTTGCAACTACCATTACTGGCCTTTTATGAACTTCCGCTGTAAATTTGCATTTGATACTTGACTCCGCCGCCGTGAGTGCATATTCAAAAAAACGCCGTTTTTCTTGGCAGAACAACAAATATCACATAACTTTGCTCTCGGAAAGGACAGAGTGAGGTCTGTATCCGGCGCAACATTCTTGTTTTGCAGTTTGTTTGTGCCTGTTTTCTGAAGAAAAGGGGGATTAGCTCAGCTGGCTAGAGCGCTTGCATGGCATGCAAGAGGTCATCGGTTCGAATCCGATATTCTCCACTTTTGCGGATGATCCGGCAAACGTTTGCTGTTGCCAAGAATACAGGAGAGGTCATTCGGTTTGCCCCTGCCATACTTTTTCGGAAAAGTCCATTGACCAATGGATGGAACGGTCTGCCAAATAGAGTTAAATGTTTTGGATTGTATGCAAAAACACATTAACTTTGCAGAGGATAGTCGTTTTTCCGAAACGGTCAAGTCCGGGTTTTTCAACAAAACAAGAAAACAACAACGCCATGTCTAAACTTATCATTAATTCTTACGACGAGTTTGCGTCTTATCTGGGAAAGAATTTAGGTTGTTCCGACTACATTGACATTCCGCAGGAACGTATCAACCTCTTTGCCGATGCCACACTGGACCACCAATGGATTCATGTCGATACGGAGCGCGCAAAGACGGAATCTCCGTTCAAATGCACAATAGCCCACGGTTATCTCACGCTGTCAATGCTGCCGTATCTGTGGGAGCAGATTATAGAGGTAAACAATATCAAGATGCTCATCAACTACGGCATCGACAAAATGAAGTTCGGACAACCTGTGCTCAGCGGCCAACGCATAAGGCTTGTTGCAGACCTGCACAACATACAGAATCTGAGAGGAGTTTGCAAAACCGAGATAAAATTTGCCATAGAAATCGAGGGGGAGAAGAAAAAAGCTCTTGAAGGCATAGCCGTTTTCCTGTACTATTTCAAGTGACATCCGGGAACGTTTTTTCAAAGCCCCTAAGGTAAAATCATGTTCTGACAATGGAAAATATCAAAGACAAAACAGAAGACCTTGAACCGAGGGAATCTGTTCAGTACAGACATCCGGAAGTCACGGAAACGAGACCCGTCTCTCTGGAGTGTGATGTCGTGCGTTTTCAGAACAACAAGGAGAAATGGGTGGCTTTCGTCGGTTTGCTCAACGGGCAGCCCTACGAGATATTCACAGGACTGCAAGATGACGATGAGGGCATCGTGTTGCCCAAATCCGTCACGAAAGGCCGCATAATCAAGGCTATCAACGAAGACGGCACAAAACGATACGATTTCCAATTTGAGAACAAAAGAGGATACAAGACAACCGTAGAAGGACTTTCCGAAAAATTCAACAAAGAATACTGGAACTACGCAAAGCTCATATCAGGAGTGTTGCGCTACAGAATGCCTTTGGACAGGATTGTCAAGCTCGTGTCACAACTGCAGTTAGACGACGAGAGCATCAACAACTGGAAAAACGGGGTGGAACGGGCACTGAAAAAATACATCAAGGACGGAACTCCCGCCACAAGCCAAAGCTGCCCCTCATGCGGAGAGAAGACGATGGTATACAAGGGCGGAAACCTTATATGCACAAAATGCGGAGCGACAATAGTAAGCTAAGACACAAGCCATGTATGATTATACAAAAAGGAAGAGCATTCGCAAGTACTCCCGAAAACCGGTTGACGAAGCACTGATCGTGGACCTGTTGAAAAATGCGAGCCAAACACAGACAATGGGCAATCTCCAGCTGTACAGCGTAATAATGACACAAGACGAGGAGAAGAAAAAAGCCCTTGCGCCTGCACATTTCAACCAGCCCATGGTGGAAGAAGCCCCGGTGGTGCTTACTTTCTGCGCCGACTACAACAGGACTTCCGCATGGTGCAGACAACGCAAGGCCGAGCCGGGTTATGACAATTTCCTCTCCTTTCTGAATGCAGCTACGGATGCCCTGCTATATTGCCAGACTTTCTGCAATATGGCTGAAAGACAAGGGTTGGGGCTGTGCTTTCTCGGCACCACAATCTACAACTCACGACAGATCATTGATGTACTTAATCTTCCGAAACTTGTCATGCCCGTCGCCACTGTCACCTTGGGCTGGCCTGACGAAGACGGAAACGTTTCAGACCGTTTGCCCATTGAGGCGATAATACACAGGGAAAACTACAGACAATTCTCCACAGATGACATTGACCGATATTACTGTTACAAAGAGTCTCTTCCCGAGAACAAACATTTTGTTGAAATAAACAGTGTGGAGACGCTTGCCCAGATCTTTACTGACATCAGATACCGTGCGGAAGACTGCGAGAAGATGTCCGCTTCCTTGCTTGAAGTCCTGAAAGACCAAAAATTCATATAAGAACGGTTTCCGGAAGGTATTTTGACAATCAGAAATGGTGCAAATAATTATTGACGAAAATTTCAGGAAAAGCTGCCCCCTATTCAAGGGCGCAGCTCTTATTGCCAAATTGACAAACAGTCTTTACTCAGAGGAACTGTGGCAGGAAATCAGCCTTTATACAGAAAAATGCCGGGACTCTTTCACAACAGAAAACATAAAGAAGTTGCCTCCTATAAGATGCACTCGCAATGCATACCGCACCTTGGGCAAAGACCCGAGCCGCTACAGACCTTCCAGCGAGAGCCTAATACGCAGAATACTTCAAGGCAAACCCTTATACCAAATAAACACCACTGTTGACCTCATCAATCTGGCAAGCATTGAATCAGGCTATAGCATCGGCGGCTTCGACCGCAGCAAGATACAAGGAGAGCTAATTACGCTTGGTGTGGGAGAAAAAGACGAGCCATACGAGGGAATAGGCCGCGGAGAGCTCAACATAGAACACATGCCCGTTTACCGGGATGCCATCGGTGGAATAGGCACTCCCACCAGCGACAACGAGCGCACAAAACTAAGCCTCGACACCACTGAATTGCTGGCTTTGGTCAACGGATATGACGGAGACACGACAAATGTCGTGCGGTGCGCCGAAAGAATACAGAAGCTTCTGTGCAAATATGCGGATTGTTCAAACTGCACAATCTTCACGTACTGACGCAACGCCCATGCCATACAAAACAATTTGCACATTACAACAACGAACAGTCAACTTATGCCAAAATACATTGCAAGCCTGAAGAAAAAGCTGTTTTTCGCTTTTGCATTCATGTGTGTTGCCACACACGGATTTTCCTTTGTCGTTGTGTTGGATGCCGGTCACGGAGGCAAAGACCCGGGAGCGTTGGGAACTTATTCAAAAGAAAAAAACATAAATCTCAACGTCGTGCTAAGATTGGGAAAACTGATAAAGGAAAACTGCCGTGACGTTACAATCATATACACCCGCCAGACGGACAAATTCGTAGAATTGTATGAGCGTGCCAATATTGCCAACAATGCGAAAGCGGACTTGTTCATCTCCGTCCATACAAATTCCACTGGCAACAACGTAACGACAGGTACGGAAACATACTCCCTGACGCTTGACAAAGCCGCAACAAACACAGAGGTGGTGAAAAGAGAAAACGCAGCCATTCAATACGAGACAAACAAACGGAGGTATGCGACGAACTCACTTGAGAACGAGATAATGAGCGAGGTTATCATGGGAAGCAACATGAGAACAAGTGCAATCCTTGCAAAATTGTTGCAAGACGAATATACAAAGACCGGTCGACACAACAGGGGGGTACACCAACAGAATTTCCACGTTCTCAGACAAGTCGCAATGCCAAGCATCCTGACAGAGTTGGGATTTATCTCCACACCAAGCGAGGAAGCCTACCTCAATTCAGAACAAGGAATAAATGAACTGGCCACATGTATTTTCAATGCTTTCAGAAAGCACATCTCCCCTATCCTGTGGGACGCCAATACCGAACGGGTGGAAAACAGGACAGCAGGCGACCCGGATCGGGCAGATGAAACACGAGAAAACACACGCACCCCAGTAAAAACAGAAGAGACAAAGGAACAGGAGCACATTGCCATAGTGCAGCAGCATACCGCCAATCCTACCGTCCAAAAAAACGAGAACAAGAATGTGAAAGAACCTGCGTTCCCCGGCAAAAAATATGATTTCAAAGTGCAAATCTGCACATCTGACCGCAGGCTACGCAAAGACGCAGAGCAGTTCAAGGGACTGGCTGACGTAAATACATATTCTGTCTCGCTGTCAAACGGGAAGACCCTGTTTGTCCACACTTACGGAAACTCCACGAGCTACGCGGAAATAACTGCCATAAAAAACAAACTCCGGGCAAAGTTCAAAGATTGCTTTGTCGTGGTATTCAAAGGTGACCAAAAGATAATCGGCGAGGAAGCCGCAACGGCATTCAAAAATCAACCATAAATCATCCTACAACAATGAAACTGTTTTCAAAAGAAGCAAAAATAGGATTGGCCGTCATTGCGGCGTTCACTTTGTTAATATACGGCTTGAACTTTCTGAAAGGGATCAATCTTTTTCAAAAGAGCAATCTGTATTATATCGCTTTTCACAATATCAGCGGGTTGGCGGAATCAAATCCCGTATATGCAAACGGTTTCCGCATAGGAATTGTACGTACAATAAATTACGACTACAAAAAACCGGGGAATGTTTATGTCGGTATTGAAATTGACGACAATATGCGCATTTCAGAAGGCAGTTATGCCGAACTTGAAAGCCAGATGCTGGGAGG
>CAVHBF010000050.1:11260-13938 GCA_963634195.1 Bacteroides thetaiotaomicron
GCTGGGAGGTGTGACCATGAATATCATACTTGCCCCATCGCCAAAAATGCTGTCGCCCGGAGATACCATTGCAGGGGGGCCGAAAGTCGGCGCACTTGACATGGTCGGGAAAATGGTGCCGCAAATACAAAATGTGATACCGAAACTGGATTCCATTCTTGCAAATTTCAACAGGCTACTTGAAAATCCCGCTCTGAACCAGACTCTCTGCAACACAGCCCAAATTACAGAAAACCTGAAAACGACAACCGCTGCCATCAATAAGCTGTTGGACGGCAATGTCAACAGCATCGCGGAAAACCTTGAACCGACTACGAAAAATCTCCAAGATCTTACTGACAAGCTCAACAGTTTGGACTATCTCGCAACTATGACAAATGTCAACCAGACTCTGGCAGGGGTACAGCAAACAACACGAAGTCTCAGCGATGCCATAAACAGTACCATGACCAAACTCAATCAGCCAAATTCTTCCATAGGCCTTTTGCTTAACGACAGGAAACTGTATGACAACCTGAACCGTAATTTAATGTCGTCTGACTCTTTGCTTAATGACATCCGTCTTCGGCCAAAGAGATATGTGCATTTCTCCATTTTTGGGAACAAAGGCAAATGACTCTATACACCCTTAATGCTAAAAGCCCGAATCAACGGATATCTCATTTGACATAAGATGGGAGCGAGGAATCGCTTCCGCTTCCGCGACAGGTGCTGAAAAAATGTTAAAAAAGCCTTGCCGAAAACAAGAAAAAATGCCAACTTTGTATCTCCTTATGACCGAAAACCATTAATTGCACATGGAGCAACAAAACCGGGAAAAATGGACACAACTACTCGCCTGCATACAGCAGCGTTTAAACCAGGAAACATTCAACACATGGTTTAAACCTGTTGAGTTTTTGGGTCTGGAGGACGGCGTAATCAACATAAGGGTTCCCAACAGTTTTTTCAACGAATACCTTATTGAGCACCACGGCAAATTGCTTTTCTCGGAGTGCAGCAAGCATTTTGGAATAGACAAGATCAAGGTTGACTGGGTCGGGCAAAAAAAGGAGGAAAAAACAGAAATTATAAAACGCAGAAGCGCATTCAACACTCATCTTAGCAAAGAATACACTTTTGAGAATTTTGTAAAGGGCGAAGCCAACAAATTCGCAAGATCAATAGCATTGACCATTGCGACAAAACCCATACAGACGGCCTTCAACCCTTTCTTTCTGTATGGAGATTGCGGGGTCGGCAAATCACATCTGGTAAACGCCATCGGGCTGAAATTACTGGAGAAAGATCCGGATAAAAGGATTCTCTACATTTCCGCCCATGATTTCCTGTTACAATACACAGACTCTATTCCCAAAAAGAAATTCAATGATTTCATGTATTTCTACCAATCGATAGAGTGTCTCATCATAGACGACATACACGAAATCTCCGGCAAACCTGGAACACAGGAAGCCCTGTTCAACATTTTCAATCACCTCCAGCGAAACGGCAAGCAGATAATCTTTACCAGTGACAAGTCACCATCGCAGCTTGAAGGCTTTGAAGAACGCGTGCAGTCCCGATTCATTTGCGGTGCCACAGCAGAACTGCTACGCCCAAACGAACAACTCCGTATTGATATTCTGAGGACAAAAATACGCAAAAACCAATTAAGTATTCCGGAAGACGTTATAATATATATTGCCCGCAATGTCAAAGGAAACGTAAGAGACCTTGAAGGTATAGTCCATACATTGTTGGCCCAGTCCATTGTCCACGATTGTGACATAGACATAAATATGGCTCAACTGATTGTAAACAAATATATTCGTCTGAACACAAAGACCATAACCGTAGACTTGATTTTGCGTGCAGTGTGCAAGTACTACAAAGTCACTCAAAAAGAACTGAATTCGCCTTCGCGTAAAAGTCTGATAGTGACAGCCCGGCAAGTGGCAATGTTTCTGACCCAGAAGCATACAAACCTGAGTTCCACGCAGATTGGCATCCATATTGGCAAGCGAGATCACAGTACCGTTCTCCATGCCTGCAACCAGATAGATCTCAGAGTGAAGACAGAGCCTGCGTTCAAAGCCGAAATAGAAGCCATTGAGCAGGAAATGCTGAAATGACCGATGCTTTGTCCTAATGCATTGTCCTCACACTTTTTTTTTGGAACTGTTACATACAAACAGAAAAAACTGCAAATATCTTTTAACCGCATAACAAGGAAATGAAAAACATTGTCGTTCTTTTCATAGCTGTTACAGCCATAAGTCTGTTGCCGTCCTGCGGCAACAAGTCTACAAAAAACCAATCTGCCGGCAATTGCTCTGTTGTGAAAAAAGACACTGTTTCCGCCTTGACGGACAGCATGGTTTGCGAGTTGAAAATGGCACACAAAAGAAGCATGGAACTGTATTCGGACGAACAATTCTACAAGTTTGTCGAATATGTCTACCCCCAACTGTTCAAATATCTGAAAGACAAGTCACACTGTGCAAGCGTAGAAACGGAGAAAAACAAATTTGTTGATATGCTCATCACACGCAATGAAAATTATTGGGAAAAGACAGTACCTACGATTTCCCCAAATGCGATCTCATACAGTTTTGCATTTAAGAATATAGAATTCTACCGTAAAAGTGGCAGCAATTTGTTTGTCATTTACAGACAGCAAGCATTCTGCATCACAC
>CAVHBF010000051.1:0-13629 GCA_963634195.1 Bacteroides thetaiotaomicron
GTCGGGCATGGCGTTGCCGTAGGGTGACGAGGCGGCTTCGGGCTGCTCGTCGTCGGGGGCGGAAACGATCCCGCCGTCAGGCATGGCGGACATCTCCTTCATGCATTCAGCGTAGACGGAGTCCACCTTGAGTTCACCTACATACTTGACAAGGCTCTTCATCATCTCCTCTATATCCTTGTCGGAGAGTTTCGTACAATACTTGTCAAGGGCGTTGCGGGCTTTCTCCACGCTCTCGAAGTCACGCTTTTCCAGGCCTTCCCTGAGTTTTTCGCAATAGTCTCTGGCTATGGCGTCGTTGCTGCGCCTGCAGCCCTGTGTGCAGAATACCGCGAGGGCGGCAACCGCAATGACAGCTAATTTCTTCATAGTATATTCTCGTTGTTTTGTGTTGTCGGCGCAGAGGCGGGCCCCGCGGCGATTTCCATACTGCCGAAGAACTGCGGCAGATGGAAGTTGGGTTTGTCGTTCACTATGGGCGACCACGACAGGAAATGGGGCTTGGGCAGCCCGTCGCCGCATTTGTAGAAATTGGCGCGCATACCGCGCTGGCCGGACTTGAGCATCTGCGATATGCCGTGACGCCAGAACACGGCGAAAGGCACTACCAGAGCCACCGTCCACGGCCCGGCGGCGGGGCGTTCCCCGAACGGGACACGTCCCAACGACGACCAGCGGTCCACCTTATTCAGCGTTTCCGCTGCGGCACGCTCTTTCCCCATGCTGCCGCCGATGCCGAGCAACACGGAGCCCGTGCAGTTGCATTCCAGGTTGTAGTAGACATCGCCGGAAACCCCGGGGGCAAGGAAGAACTCCATGCACGAGTCTGTCCACACCTCGCCGTTGTCTTCGGCTACGTATGCCCGCACCGTCTCCTCGTCGGCACGGTATTCAAGCAGGAAAGCAGTGTCCGTGCAGGCTATGCGGAACCGTGCGTCCGGGGTATAGGGATAGTCCGCCGGCCAGTTGTTGCAGCCAACCTTGTGCCAGTCCACGCCGTTGGCATTGAGAAGTTGCGGCACACCGGCCGCCACGGGCGTACAGCCGCCGACAAAAGGAACGTTCAGGTGTTTCATTGCAGTAAAGAGAATTTGCGCGTCTGGACATTGCGGCTGTCGGGGCCTATCATGATCTCGAAGTCCCCCGGTTCCGCCACATAGTCCAGATTATAGTCATAGTATTTCAGTTTGTCGGGCGTGACGGTGAAGACCACCGTCCTGCTCTCGCCCGCCTTGAGCTGTATCCTCCGGAAATCCTTGAGTTCCTTCACCGGGCGCGTGGACGACGACACCACGTCGCGTATGTAGAGCTGCACCACCTCCACGCCGTCACGCGAACCGGTGTTTTCCACCGTCACGGAGACGTCCAGAGACCCGTCCATGCCCATGGTGTCGGCCGACAGCGTCACGGGGCTGTAGCGGAACGAGGTGTAGCTCAGACCGTAGCCGAAGGGAAAGAGAGGCTCGTCGGACACGTCAATGTAGTTGGCCTTGTATTTGGAGAACCACCGCCCCGGAGCCAGCGGACGGCCCGTGCTTTTCCTGTTGTAGTACATAGGCACCTGCCCCACCGTCTGCGGGAATGTGACAGTGAGTTTTCCGCACGGGTTGCAGTCGCCGTAGAGGGTCGACACCACGGCACGGGCGGCACGGCTTCCGCCGAACCACACATCAAGAATACTGCTGACATTCTGCGCCTCCCACGCTATCGACATGGGACGCCCGTTGCAGAGCACCAGCACCACGGGCTTGCCGAGCCCGCACAGTTCGCGGAGCAAGTCGCGCTGTGCGTCGGGCATGCCGATGTCGGCGCGCGAAGCACTCTCGCCGGCCATATTGGCAGTCTCCCCCATGACCGCCACAATCACGTCGGCCTGCCGGGCGGCATCCAAAGCCTCGGCACGCATCTCCCCGGCCGGCCGGCGGTCGATTTCCGGATAGATGGCATTTCGGTTGAGCCGGTCGTCACTGTATATGTTGCAGCCTTTGGCATAGATCATCCTGCCGGAGTCCAGACGCGCGGCAAACTCCTCGCGTATGCTCGGGGTAAGACGCCAGTCGCCTCTGGAACACCAGCTGCCGAGAAGTTCTCCGTGGCTGTCGGCCAGAGGCCCTATGAGAGCCACTTTCTCCGTTCCTTTGAGGGGAAGGACCCCGTCGCTGTTCTTGAGCAGTACAAAGGATTCGCGCGCCAGCTTCTCCGCCAGCTGCAGATGCGCCTCCGTATATATGCTGTCGGTCTCGCGCTCCTCACTGCAGAACCTGTAAGGGTCGTCAAAGAGCCCGAGCCTGTATTTCGCCTCGAGAATGCGGCGGCACGCCTTGTCCACGGCATCCTTTTGCCGCACGGTGAGCGTGTTGACATAGGATTCTCCAATCATGTCCATGTCCACTCCGGCAGCGATGGCCGACTCCGCCACCTTGTCGGGAGCAGCCACCCCGTGGGTCGCCAGTTCGCTCACGCCGGTGAAGTCAGACACCACAAATCCCCGGAAGCCCCACTGCCTGCGCAACACGTCGTTCATGAGCCATGCGTTGCACGTGGCGGGCAAGCCCTCCACGTCGTTGAACGAGGCCATGACCGAAGCGGCGCCGGCCTCCACGGCAGCCTTGTAGGGAGGAAAGAAACCGTTGTACATGGTGTGGCGACTCATGTCGGCGGCGGCATAGTCAAGACCCGCCTCGGCGGCTCCGTAGAGGGCGAAGTGCTTCATGCAGGCAATGGCCTTGTCCGTTCCGGAGAACGTGCCGTCGCCCTGTATGCCGCCGACCATGGCGCGCGCTATGCAGGCACCGAGATACGGGTCTTCGCCAGAGCCCTCGACCACACGCCCCCACCGGGCATCGCGGCAGATGTCCACCATGGGACTGAAGAGCCAGCATATTCCCGATGCGGCGGCTTCGGCTACAGCCACGGAGGCGGCACTGCGTATCGCCTCCATGTCCCAAGTGGCACTCATGGCAAGGGGTACGGGGAAAATGGTCTTGTAGCCGTGAATCACGTCAAGACCGAAAAGCAGCGGGATGCCAAGCCGCGTCTGCTCCACCGCCACCTGCTGGACGCGGCGTATGCGGGCGGCTCCCGCCATGTTGAGGACTCCGCCCACCTTGCCCTGACGGAGCTTGGTCTCGAAGTCGCGATTGCGCGCCTCGCCCGTAACGAAATCACCCTGGGTGAGCAGGTTGAGCTGTCCGAGTTTTTCCCCGAACGTCATTTTCGACATCAACCGTGAAATGAAACGGTCCGCCTTGGTGCCGGAGACCGTCTCCGCCGCCGCGAGGCACGTCATGCAACCGGCAAGCAAGAACAAAAACATGCGGATTCTACCCATCTTCTCAATGACAGTATGTTTTGAACTCAAAATTAAGCACTTTTAAATGAAAGCGACAAGGATATCACAAGAAAAGTGCGGCCACCGCCCCTGTATCCTGTGGGGTGGCGGCCGCACCGACTGCTGCATTCCGGCAAGCCGCCGGACATATCATGCCATTACTGTTTATTCCGCGAGGAGTCTGCGGATCTGCGCCTGATAGGCCTTGCTTGCAGTTCCGCTGCCCACGATGACATTGTAGATCTCAACCACGTCGGCAGAGTTGACCGTGCCGTCACCGCTGACATCGGCGGCACTCTGCGAGACGCCGGACTGGTCGCCGGTCTGGATGTAGTTGTATACCATCACGATGTCGGCAGTGTTGACCGATCCGTCACCGTTGACATCACCCTTCTTGTTTTCTGAAGGAATGGCGCCCATGCCCTTGACAGTGAGCGTGCGGGCTGTCTCCACGCCGCTCACCTCGCCGGTGTAGTACGACGGAACGATGGCACCGGTGTGTGCGGATATGTTGACAGTGCCCGTGGCCGCCACAAGCTTGTTGGCGGAAGAGTAGACATCACCCTCGCTGATGGCCTGCGGGTTAAGCATACCGTAGATACCGTTGTCGGGAACGGCCTTGTCGGTCACGCTTGTCGGGAACGGGAAGAGAAGTTCGAAGTCTTCGGCCTCCGCTTCGGGATCTCCGAGAACAAGCAGGCACGATTCGCCGGCCTCGGCGGAATTCTTCTCATAGAGCTCTATGGTAGAGGTGCCGTCGGCACTCTGTGTGATCTTCCTGATGCCGTAGAGATGGGCATCGTCGCCGTTGAGCGAGAAATCCGCGATATTGAACGGGAACACAACGATGTCAAGCATATTGTACTTGAAGTCCTTGATTGTTATCATCTCGGTGCTCTCCGGGTCTATTTCCGTAATCTGCCATGAGGAAGCCGTGCCTGCCACGCCCTTGGCGAAACAGGCCTTGTCTTCGCCGGCCGTCAGACCGTAGCTGAAGGTGTTGGCCTCGCCCTGCGGAACGAAAGCGTAGGAATCGGCCCCGAGGAAGCTGACCTTGTAGGACACGCCCTTATATGACTGCTTGGCGTTCTCCCCGCTCTTCACATAGTCCCCCAGATAGAAGCCGGTGCCCATGTTCTGGATATAGAAAGTGCCGTCGGCTGCAGGAACGAAAGTCCACATGCAGTAGGGATCGTAGGTATAGGCGGCGGAACCGTCTTCGTTGAGCTTGCCAACGCCTACTTCGTTCCCGTCGGAATATCCCGTCATATAGAGAGCCTTGCCGCCGTTGGCGTTTTCGTCGGTGGTGTCGCCGTTGGTGATGAAATACCACTTGCCGGTCTCGAAGTTCTTGACATGGGAGAGGAATTCGGTACGCACGGCGGTGAGGGCGGCGATCACGGCATCAAGGTCAGCCTTGGAGATGTTGTCCTTGAACCCGTCGGCCTTGGCCGTGGCGATGGCTGTGCGGAGAGCTGCAATCTGCGCTTCGTCGTCAATCTGCCCGATTGCGGTGCCCACGGTCACGTTGTCAGCCAGACCCGTACACTCGGCAATGAGCTCGCTGAGCACCGTGGTGTCGGCATAGAGAGTCCTGACGGCCTCGATGGAGGCACGCAGGGAGGCGATGTTGTCGGCCGTTGCGGTATTGGCCTCTATCACGGAGCGCATGGCATCTATGTTTTCAAGCAGCGCGTCGGCCGCGGTCTTCATGCCCTGTGCTGTGTAGTACTGCGATGCAGACTCGTCGATTTCACACGGATATACCTGGAACTCGGACATGGTGAACACGTTGCCGCCCGTCTTGTTGGTCTGCACGTCGTAGCGCAGGAACTTGTATTCCGCCCCGAGGTCTACGGATGCCATGATAGGATCTGCCAGATCGCCCATGCGTATTTCCTTGACAAACGTCCAGTCACCGCCGTTGGCAGTGTCGTTGGCCGCATAGATATTCACCAGTGCCGGACGTTCCGATTCGCCCCACTCGGCGGATTTGGGATACTGCACGGACGCACCGCGGCGTTTGTAGAAGAACGTCACTTTCTGCTGCGGGGCTGCCGTTATGGCTATGTCGACATAGCCGCGGCCCTGCACAAAGGTTGTGTCGAACCCGTCAATCAGGAAAGGATATTTGTCGGAGAATGCAACTCCCTGCTGTATCACATGAGAATATTTCACCTGAGCGTCGGCATCGGTGATGAGACCGTTGCTCGTGTCGGTGCGGTAGTTGAACAGCTTGTCGTAGAGGATGGAAGCTTCGTCCGAGAGGCTCTTCAGTACGTTGGTACGGTCATACTGCGCCTTTTCCTCGGCGAAACGGTCAATCACGCTCTGGTCGGTTATGCGGCGCAGTGCCCACGTCCATTCCGCATGAGCGACATTGCCGCCCGACGTTGTCTCACCGTTGTAGCACCAAACGTAGTTGGGGCCGTCCGCCGTGCCGCTGGCATTGCCGTAAGGGCACATGGTCCAGCCTCCGGTCTTGATAAAGCACGAGCCGGTGCCGTTGTAGAACTTGAACGTTGCGGGATAGTCCTTGTCGGCACTTGCGGCAAACGGTTTGCAGAAGCCGCCGGGAGCACCGAAATAGAGCCCCGTCTTCATGTTCTGCACAAGCCATGTGGAGGCATCGTTGGGTGAGATGTAGAACACGAACTTGAGGTCGCTGGCGTCAAACTCGCCCCAATATACCTGCTTGGCGGTCTCGTTGACATACATGGCCTTTTCCGTCTTGCCGTTGGCGGCAATCTTCGCGTTGTCGTTCATGATGTAGTAGTAGCCCTCGCTCACCGGAATGAGCGACCCCGCCATGTTCCTGTAAGCGGTGCGCAGGTTGTTGTAGGCCTCTTCCAGTTCGCTGTCGGTGGAGGAGGAAGTGTAGCACACGAGCATGGCCTTCTCGAGAACCTGGTTGTAGGTCTCGATGATGTCGGCATCGTAGAAACCGGGATCCGTGCCTGCCACGAAATCCGAGGAAGCGGTGCTGTACTGATCAATGAGGCTTTCAAGTTCCTCGCGGAAGTCCTTCTCGTAGCTTACGGAGTATACGTTCCACTGAATGGTGTTGGTATATTTCCATGTGATGGCGCGCGGGGAGGAACTTGCGTAGCTCCAATACGCCAGATAGCAGTAGTCGTTTTCTTTGGGAGAGGCACTGAACGCCACGGACTTGTCGTCCCATATCGCATCGTCGCTGCGCGACCACTTGGTATAGCTTGCCTGCTCCTCGTTGTACCATGGGATGTCTTCGCCGCAACTGAGGATCTGGAAGTTGCCGGCGTTGTCGATGATGTCGACGGCCCCCTGGCCCACATTGTACCAGTCGTAGTACTTGTTGCCGATGTACTTGCCCGTTTCCACGAGCTTCATGTAGAACGTGGGGGCTCCCGTGCGGAGGTCTGCCGGCCCGTCCTCGAAAGTTATGACCGCCGAGGCCCCGAGACCCATGCCCTGGGCTACCATCACCCCGAGGTCGGTGTGGTCGTCGTCGGCCGCCTGAATGTAGTAGTCAGAATACGCCTCCGAGGAAGCATAGCTGATCACCACCGTGTCGCCCGCCTTGATCTGTGACGCGGACTTCCGTTCGCCCACGACCCAACGGGCACTCATTGTGGTCCACAATGCAGAGAAGACCACCAATGCTGCAATCGTAAAAAATCTTTTCATTATCTATTTGGTTTAAAAAATTCCGGTATTAACATGACAACCAACACACCTGCCCAATCAGGACTCGGCACTGTCGTCACCCGCGGTTCTGCTCAATCGTCTGAACGTAAGCGGAGTCGTGCCCATGCGCTTGCGGAAGAGGCAGTTGAACAGAGTGACCGACTTGAAACAGGTCACCACGGACACCCTCTTGACAGAGAGGTTGGTGTCCTTGAGCAGGCGGCACGCCTCCTTGAGCCTCACGTCCTGAAGATAGCGGCCGGGCGGGAGACCCGTGTGCGCCTTGAAGTTCTTGCGGAACGAGGAATAGCTCATCATCAGGTCTTTGGCCATTTTGCTGAAGTCTATCTCCTCGCCGAACTTCTCGCCCAGATATATCTTGGCCATCTCCATCTTGTAGACAGCCTCGTCAATCCTCACTTCTGGAGTCGCGCTGGAACACAGCACATAGCCCAGTATGTGCATCCATATTCCCGACAGGTACTGCTGGGCGCAGACATTGCCCTCGTTGGCAATGTCGAGAGCCTCGTTGTAAAGCGAGACAAGCCTCTCGCTCAGTCCCACGTTGAGCACGGGAGAGTCAGGCGTGAGGAATCCCCCCTTCACCACCTCGTCGATTACCGGTCCCTTGGCACCGATGAAAAACTCCTTCCAGCCTGTGGTGCGGTCGGGGCTGTATGTATGCCACACCCCGGGAAAAAGGACAATCACGGAACCCGCCCGCAAATGGTAGTCCGTGCCCCTGGCGTCGGTGTAGTGCCCCTGACCTTTTGCGATATAGATTATCTGATACTGGTCAAGGGTTCTGCCGGAAGCGGGGTTGAACTCATATCCCTCAGGATGCCCCGGCACCGGATATACCTCACCGGGCAGCATATCCTGCGCCCCTACCGTTGTCACCGAAAGACCGAACTTGGTATCCTGGTCGGCCGGGATCAAATATTTGAACGACTCTGACATAAAACAAAATGTTTGCACGGAACTGAAATTTCACTTCCGGGCGCAAAAATAACAACAAAATCCAATCTTCAAAGAGTTTTACGCGGTTTTTTGTTCTTTTTCTTGCCAAATACACAAACAATCTCCGCTTTCCGATATTTATTCACAAAAAGAAGTGCCTGCGCATGCAGACACTCCCCGAATCAATATGCCTTGTCGTGTACGCCCTTGACGGCACGTCCGCTCGGGTCGTTCATTTTCCTCCATGCGGCATCCCACTCCAGTGCCA
This sequence comes from Bacteroides thetaiotaomicron, assembly GCA_963634195.1. Classification (GTDB taxonomy): domain Bacteria; phylum Bacteroidota; class Bacteroidia; order Bacteroidales; family Bacteroidaceae; genus UBA6382. The sequence goes on from CAVHBF010000051.1 coordinate 8,226, forward strand.
CACTTGTGGAGCACGCCACCGAGGCCTCCTGGTTGACGCAGCGTGCGGCGCTGTCGCTCGGGAAATGCTCGGCAAAGATGCTGCGGTAGTAGTATTCCTCCTTGTTGAGCGGCGGGTTGACGGGAAACCGCTCCGCGGCATGGGCCATCTGCTCGTCGCTTACCGCCCGCGAGGTCATTTCCTTGAGAGAGTCTATCCAGCTGTATCCCACCCCGTCGGAGAACTGCTCCTTCTGTCGCCATGCCACGCTCTCCGGCAGCATGTCGGCAAAGGCCTCGCGCACGATTTTCTTCTCTATCGTCTTGCCCGGGCACATCTTTGCCTCAGGGTTGAGGCGCATGGCTATGTCAAGGAACTCCTTGTCAAGGAAAGGCACACGTCCCTCCACCCCCCACGCCGACAGGCTCTTGTTGGCGCGCAGGCAGTCGTACCAGTGCAGTTTGCCGAGCTTGCGCACGGTCTCCTCGTGGAAATCCCTTGCAGAGGGAGCCTTGTGGAAATACAGGTAGCCGCCGAACACCTCGTCGGCCCCCTCGCCGCTGAGCACCATCTTTATGCCCATGCTCCTGATGAAGCGCGCCAGCAGGTACATCGGGGTGGAAGCCCTGACCGTCGTGACATCGTAGGTCTCTATGTAGTATATCACGTCGCGGATGGCGTCGAGCCCCTCCTGCACGGTATAGTTTATCTCGTGGTGCACGGTGCCGATAAAGTCCGCCACCTCCTTGGCCTTGGCGAGGTCGGGGGCGCCCTTGAGCCCTACGGCAAACGAATGGAGGCGCGGCCACCACGCGCGGGCCGTGTCATCGCTCTCCACGCGCATGGCACTGTATCTCTCGGCTATGGCGGAAATGACAGAACTGTCAAGCCCTCCCGAAAGCAGCACCCCGTAAGGCACGTCGCACATAAGCTGCCGCTTCACGGCATCCATCAGCCCGTCCCTTACCGCCGCCACGGAGGCGGGGTTGTCCTTCACCGCGCTGTAGTCCATCCAGTCGCGCCTGTACCAGCGCACCATCCTGCCCTCGCTGCCGAGATAGTAGTGGCCGGGCAGGAAAGGCTCGTAGGTGTCGCAGAAACCCTCTAGAGCCTTGAGCTCGCTCGCCACATAGACCTTGCCGTCGGCATCGTGCCCTATATAAAGAGGTATGACACCGATGGGGTCGCGGGCAATCAGGAAATCGTCTTTCTCCTCGTCGTAGAGGGCGAAGGCGAAAATTCCGCTGAGGTCTTCAAGGAAATCCACGCCCTTGTCGCGGTAGAGGGGCAGAATGACCTCGCAGTCGCTCTGCGTGCCGAAGGCATACTTGCCGGCATAGCGTTCGCGTATGCTCCGGTGGTTGTATATCTCGCCGTTGACGGCGAGAATCTGTCCGCCGTCGGAGCTGAACAGAGGCTGGCGGCCCGACTCGGGGTCCACTATCGACAGCCGCTCATGTACGAGTATGGCACTCTTGCCCGCGTAGATGCCGCTCCAGTCGGGACCGCGGTGTCTTATCTTGGACGACATCTTCAGAGCCTTGGTGCGCAGAGCGTCCACACCTTCCCTGATATTGAATATTCCTGCTATTCCACACATGACATTTTGGTTTTTGTTTCCAGTCCGTTATCGTTTTCCTGCAAATGGCGACAATTTGGCGCGAAACGCCCCTCTCTTCGTTGCATTTGTCAAGATTTTCGGTGCAAAAGTAATCGTTTTATCGTTTCCCGGGAAGAAAACGATTGTTTTTTTCACTTTTTCCCCGCTTTTTCCTAAAATGCAATCCCCCGGACACATACGGGTATCTTTACGTTCAATTTCAAAACACAAAGCCAATGACAACAACAGAGCAGGAATTCCGCCGCTTGCGGACACAGGAAACGGCGGTCTTCGCGTATTACCGGGTGCCCGGCACGCGGCACGCAGTATGGACAAGCACCGGCAGCAACGGCATCCCCGGCATCTGCCGCGGCAGGAGCGGCAGGAGCGGCCGGAAGAAACAGCACCCGGACAGGACAGGCAAGACCGTCTTCACTTTTCTGAAGGAACAGGCAGAGAAGAAAGAGCAGATGAAACGGCTCGGCACCGCCCACACATACGACAACGCCTACCGCCGCTTCAGGGAGTTCCGCAAAGGCACAGACCTGAATTTCCGCGAACTCACGCCCGACATGATCGAATGCTACGAGGCATGGCTCACCGGACGGCGGCTGAAGCAGAACAGCATACGCTGCTACCTGCGCACCCTCAACACCCTGTTGCACAAGGCGGCGGGCGAGGGGCTGCCGGTCAGAAGAAACCTGTTCGGCAGGGTGCGCCTGTCGTATGTCAGCACCGCGAAGCGCGCCGTAAGCGAAAGAGAGCTGAAAGCCATAGCGCGCATGACACTGCCCGAGGGTTCTACCGCAGCCCTCGCCCGCGACATCTTCATGTTCTGTTTCTACACGCGTGGCATGTCGTTCGTGGACATCGCCTGCCTGCGCAAGACAGACCTGAGAAACGGCATGCTGACCTATTGCCGCAAGAAGACAAACCAATATCTGGCTGTGGCGTGGGAAAAGGAGCTCCAGGAAATCGCAGACCGCTACGCACACCTGACAGAGGGCAGTCCCTACCTGCTGCCCGTCATCCGCAAGGCCGACGGAACGGAGTACCGGCAATACCGGCGAATGCTGGAGAACGTCAACCGCGCGCTGAAGCAGATAGGGAAAGCCTTGGGGCTCGGCATACCGCTCACCGCCCATGCCGCGCGCCACACATGGGCAAGCATAGCCAGAGACATGAACATCTCCGTAGCCATCATAAGCGAAGGCATGGGACACCGTTCGCTGAAGACCACGCAGGTGTACCTGAGCTCCATAGACACGTCAAAAATCGACAAAGCCCACAAAAGAATCATACAGAGGATAAGCAGGGAGTAGCGGCGGGCGCGCGTCTGCGGATAGCCGGGCGCAAAGGAACAAAACGGACATTTCCTTTGCCTTTCGCCCACTTCTCCATACCTTTGCAGTGGAAACACGCACGAGCCCCATCAATTGCCCGTCAATGTTTACGCAAGACCTATGGTAGAATACAATGTGCCGCTCGAAGGCAAGACCGTCCTTGTGACTGGCGCCGCGGGCTTTATCGGAAGCAACCTCGTCAAGCGGCTCCTCCGCGACGTGAGGGACATCAGGGTCGTCGGCATGGACTCCATCACCGACTACTACGATGTCGGCATCAAGTACGGACGGCTGGAAGAAATCGAGGCCATGGGGCGCGACTGGACTTTCGTGCGCGCCTCGATCGCCGACCGTGAAGCGGTGGAAAAGACCTTTGCGGAGAACGGAATAGCCGTCGTGGTGAACCTTGCCGCCCAGGCGGGCGTGCGCTACAGCATCACCAACCCCGATTCCTATATCCAGAGCAACCTCATCGGTTTCTACAACATCCTCGAGGCCTGCCGGCACCACGAAGTGGAGCACCTCGTCTACGCCTCTTCCTCGTCGGTGTACGGTTCGAACAGGAAAGTGCCGTACTCGACCGACGACAGGGTGGACAACCCCGTATCCCTCTATGCCGCCACCAAGAAGAGCAACGAACTGATGGCCCATGCCTACTCCAAACTCTACGACATCCCGAGCACAGGACTCCGCTTCTTCACCGTCTACGGGCCGGCAGGGCGTCCCGACATGGCGTATTTCAGCTTTACCGACAAACTGGTGAGGGGCGAGACCATCAGAATCTTCAACCACGGCAACTGCCGTCGCGACTTCACATATATCGACGACATAGTGGAAGGCGTGGTGCGCGTCATGCGGCACGCCCCGGAGAAGCGGACAGGCGAAGACGGGCTGCCCGTGCCACCTTATAGAATATACAACATAGGTAACAGCCACCCCGAGAACCTCCTCGATTTCGTGACGATCCTGCAGGAGGAACTTGTACGGGCGGGAGTGCTGCCGGAGGACTATGACTTCGAGGCACACAAGGAACTCGTGGCCATGCAGCCGGGCGACGTGCCTGTGACCTACGCGGACACCACACCGCTTGAACGCGATTTCGGCTTCAAGCCGGAAACCAGCCTGAGAGACGGGCTGCGGCACTTTGCCGAGTGGTATGCCAGACACTGCGGCACAGACAGGAAATGACGGACGGGCAACCAGTTCCGGCAGTTCCACCCGAAACAACGCTCCGTCAATACAGCATACGGGCAGAGAAGGACAACTTCCCTGCCCGTATGCCGTCTTGGACTTGCCCGTGCGTCCCTGCGTGGCATGACCTGCACGGGAGACGCGCAACAACCAGTGTTTGACACGAGTAAACACGCAATGCGGATCTTGCCGCCTGCAAGCGGCAATACCAGAGGACACGGGGAACGCCAAACACCGATTTTGCCCTCTCCAAAACAAAATTTTACATTTTTTCCTTTAGAGCAACAAGAAATAAAATAAAGTTCTTATCTTTGCACAGGTGTTCGTGTTTTGCATCATGGAAACACGCATAAAAACCGACAAGCCGGACACCCTAACCCCAACAGTATGAACCAATGACAAAATCCGTTGCGCCGCCGACGACATCCCCCAGACTGGCGATGGTCGGCAAAGACATAAAATAGGCGGAGAAAATGACGCAGGATTGCTCTTTTCCTTCATCTATAGCCAACGAAAACAAGTATTGCGGCAGCAAGCGTTTTCCAAAAGGCATCCACATCACTGAAACCGGGAGAGTCCCGGGGTCAGGTACGGAAGATGTGTCCGGAAAAGAAAGAAGAAGTCCTGCGGAAGAAGACAGCAGGCCGTGGGGATACCTTCTCGTCCACAACAAGCAGCTGGAGATGTTCAGGAAGCAAATGGACACCTACAACCTCTCCCACCCGGAGGCGGCACACAAATGTTTCGTACACTATTCATACAGGTACAGACCGAGGAACAACGGCAACGGCGTGGTCAGGCAACAAGTGCCGACAGTAAGCGGACTCGTTTTCCTGCAGGGCTGGACAAAAGAGCTGCAGACATTCCTGCACGCCAACCATCCCCTGTTGCATCTGACAAACGACTGCAGTACAGGCCGTCCGGCATGCATAGACCACAGCGTGATGAGAACATTCATGGAGGTCATTGCCGCCCATCCAGAAAACGTCACCTTCCTGCGCGAGCCTTTCATTAAATTCGCAAAAGAGCACGTCAGGCTCCGTGTGCTTACAGGCCTGTTCAAGGACATGGAAGGATATGTGGTGCGCGTTGACCGCGACCGCCAGCTCGTAATGGAGTTCGGAGGATACGCCGTGGCCATACGCGGAATACACAACGAGGATTTCGAGGTGGCGGAATAGTACGCCTGCCGGCGTTCCCTGCTTGCGGCGGCTTATACCGGGAAACAGAAACAAGAACAACAAAAACAGATACATCATGAGCATTTTTGCAGGCAAGACCCTGATGATCA
>CAVHBF010000052.1:0-13573 GCA_963634195.1 Bacteroides thetaiotaomicron
GGTATCAACAATGTTGTGGGTGGAGTCGTTGTCATGGCTTCGTTCCTCAATGGTGGACTAGTAGCGGCCACGCAACGGTTCATGTCCTATGAAATAGGACGGGCTGACAAGGAGCGTTTAGGTAAGCTATTCTCTTCGTCGCTGCTCATCCATTCCTTGATGGCCATTTTCATATTCATTGTCGCCGAGACGATAGGACTGTGGTTTGTCAACAACTGTCTTAACATCGATGAATCTCGCATGGTAGCGGCCAACTGGATATACCAGTGTTCCATCCTCTCGTTCATGATTTCCATCATTAGCGTGCCCTACAACTCCTGCATCATCGCCCACGAACACATGAGCGCCTTTGCCTATATCAGCATCCTGGAGGCCACCCTCAAACTCGTGGTGGCGTTCAGCCTGATGCATATCATGATGGACAAGCTGATACTCTACGGATTGTTGGGATTGACAGTCTCTGTCATTGTCCGTCTGTGCTATGGTGTATATTGCAAGAGAAATTTTGAGGAATGCAGAGCCCGGTTCTCCGTCGACCGCCTGCTCATTCGGGAGATGGCGGCCTTTTCGGGATGGAGCATGTTCGGCAACCTCGGCTTCATTGGTCGTGACCAAGGAGCCAACGTCATCCTCAATATCTTCACGGGCACCGCCTTGAATGCGGCACGTGGCATAGGTTTGCAGATATCTTCCTTGGTCAACCAGTTCTCCACTAATTTCTCCATGGCAATGAATCCGCAGATTACCAAGACCTATGCCGCTGGCGAATTGGACAAGTGTAGTAGCTTGGTATATGAAGGAGCCAAGTTCTCTTTCTACTTGCTTGCTATCATTTCCATTCCCGTCATCGTCAATTGTGATTACATCCTTGGACTTTGGTTGGGCAACGTGCCTCCATATACATCGCAGTTCTTAATTCTGGCACTTGTCGTTGCAATGCTCTATAGCCTCACACAGACTGTGACCATAGCGATTCAAGCAACTAAAAAGTTGATGGCATTCCAGTTGGGCATCTTTCTTCTGCTTTTCAGCGAATTGCCATTCGTGTGGCTCATCCTGCGATATAATCTGCCGCCCTATATAGTGATGATACCCCAAATAGTATCCTCTGTCATAACTATTCTCTTTCGCTTCTACTTGTTGAAGAGGTACGTTCCGATGTTCCAATGGACAAGATATATTTTTGATGTCCTTCTGCGAAGTTCACTGGTAGCGGCAGTTTCATTGGCGTTGTCTGTCGTGGTAAAGAAGCAGGTTTCCGACACATTTTTTCATCTTGTTGTCATGACTCTGTTCTCCATAACGTTGACGGCGACGATGATCTTTCTCCTGGGTCTGAACTCCAAGGAGAAGGCATTGGCTAGAAAAAACATAAGCAAGGCAATCGATAAAATTAAAAGAAAGTATGTTTAACCCCGTTGGCGGAATTAAGTATGCACTAAATTAATTCCGCCAACGGGTTGAAAATAGTGTCATAACGTTCAAGATATGCTCGTACAGTTTTCCATTCTGTTGCTTGTGTATGTATACTACAAGATATTGTCAGCCAATTATGGAAGCAACAGTCCAAACGGCAGGAAAAAACTGCTGATGTTTGCAGGCATTTTGCTCGTCTTGCAATCTGGCTTTCGCAACTTGGCAGTCGGTGCAGACACGTATGCTTACTACAAGGCTTTCCAGAATGTGACAAACCAACCGTGGCAAGATCTTATTATCGTGTTCAAAAACGCATATGGCAACGGGTATATGGATGAGTATATAAAAGATCCGGGATATCCATTGTTTGAGAAGGTGTTCTCCTGTATAGTACCCGACTTCAGATGCTTTTTGATATTGGTGATATCCATGTTTGTTCATGCCCTGTTTCGCCTCGTCTACCGTTTTGGGGTTTCAATGAAAGGTATTCTTGTATCCGTCGCTTTGTATCTTGCGTTGTTCTATTCGTTTTTCTCAATCACGGGCATCCGGCAAACAATTGCGACTGCAATTGCACTCTATTGCGTACCATATGCTTTGGAACGCAAAGCGATCAGGTTTTTCCTGCCTGTTGTGATTGCCGCCACTGTTCATAAGTCAGTGTTGTTGTTCACACCATTCTATTTTTTTCCGGCAATCAAAAACAATAGGCTGACAATCATTCTGGCATTTGCGGCTTTTGTCCCCTTATGGATTTTTGGCCAGAAAATTGGTCAGTCAATTATTGCTGGAACCATTTTTGATACATATGACTCTTATCTTGAAGGCAACGTTGATACAAACGGAGCCTTCAAGTTTGCTGTCATGATTCTGATATCGGGCTTCCTTTGTCTCAGGTTTATAAAAGTCACAGAACAATTGGATAAATGGAGACCACTGCTGCATTCCATCGCTTTTGCGATATTTTATACTCCCATGACATCGGTTGGTCCTTCTCTGATGCGTGTCGTCCAATATTATTCCATTTTCTTGGTAATACTCATGCCGGTACTTCTGAAGACATTGAGAGAAACATGGAAATCTGACAGGGACATAGAGATGTATGCCTTTTTGTTCTTTTCGGCATATTCTATCCAGAGAGCTTCTTCCTACGGCTTCTTCTGGGATCCGATGCACCTGAACGCTGTTTATGGTAATATGGCAATAATGCAAGGTTGGTAAAGTGAAGCTTTCCGTTCCCATGGCTTTGTGCGTGGTTGCCGGTTTCGTTTTGGAATATACCGTCCCGATAAAAGGTTGGGGAGGCTTCATGGTTAAGGGAGGGCTGTTTGTGGGTAGTTATGCTCTCATCATGTTCTGTTTGGCCATGAACAGTTACGAAAAGACCCTGATTCTTTCTCCTGTAAGGAAAATTTTCAAAAAATAGCGGTTATGAAAACAGTTCAAATAAATTTTTGCCAATCTGGACTTTCCCGCGCCGGACATGAAAGGACAAAGATGAAAATACTGCTTATAACCTCTGAGGAGTGGAACGACTATGTCTACGGCAACGGAGTGCTGACCAACTGGTTCACTGGATTCCCTGCCGAGTTCGCTCAGATATACGCCAGTCCCGGAATGCCAAACAACCGCGAATGCAGACGGTATTTCCGGATTACCGACGGTCAGATGGCACGCTCGCTGGTGTGCCGACGGGCCGGCAGCGAAATCCAGATGCCCACGGATGTGTGCCAGCTGGAAGCGACGAAGCTCAACCGTCAGCGCAGAGGTATCTACGGCTTCTTCAAGAAAATGTCCCTGTGGTGCAGGACTCCGGTGGTGATTCTGCGGGATGCCATATGGCTGTGGGGGCGGTATGATACTGAGGCCATGCGGCGGTTCGTAGGAAGTTTCAGTCCTGATATCGTATACTGTCCCCGTATGGCCACCCCCAAGACAATCCGCCTGGAGCGGATAGTGCGCACCATGACAGACGCGCCGTTCATAGCGTTTACCGCCGATGACGAAGCGTCATACCGACAGTACAGGCTGTCGCCGCTATACTGGGTGCATCGGTGGTATGTGCACCGTATGTTTGATAAACACGTGCCGGGGTTCTACAGACACTACTGGACATTCTCGGAAGAACAGGCGGCGGACTACTCGCGCCGCTACGGGGTGTCTGCCTCCGTCCTCTACAAGTGCGGCGATTTCTCTGCGGAATTTGTTGGGAAGCCAGTTGGGAAACCAATACGGCTTGTTTACGCCGGACGGCTGTATTGCAACCGGTGGAAGACATTGGCAGAGATAGGAAAGGCCTTGCGCGAGATCAACAGAAAGGGGGAACGCATGATGCTTGACATCTATACGCAGGAAGCATTGACTGCCAAACAAAGAAGGGCTCTTTGCCCCGAAAACTCCGTCTATGTGAAAGGCAGCGTGAATGTTGCACAGCTGAAAGAAGTGTACCGCAATGCAGACATTGCCTTGCATGTGGAGTCAATGGACAAGAAGAACCGCTTGGCAACACGGGTGTCGTTCTCCACAAAGATCATTGACCTGATGGCTTCCACCTGCGCCATCCTTGCCGTATGCTGGAACCGTCATTGCGGCTATCGGTATCTGCACGATAATGATGCCGCATTTTGTGTGGACAGCTACGACAGGCTTCTTCCGGTGTTGCAGCGTGTTGCAGACAACCCCTCGCTTGTAACGGAGTATGCACGCAAGGCATACGAGTGTGGGCGGAAGAACCACACACGCGGGAAAATACAGAAACAAATCATGGATAAATTCAAGGAGGTTATAGCCTATGCAAAGCACTGACAGACCGTTGGTCTCGGTAATCGTTCCGTGTTACAAGGTGGAGCGGTATCTTCCCTGTTGCATCGGAAGTGTCATCAGTCAGACCTATGACAACTGGGAACTTGTTCTTGTGGATGACGGCTCTCCGGACAGGAGTGGCGAAATTTGTGAGGAATATGCAGCCAAAGACCGTCGCATAAAAGTGTTGCACAAGGAAAACGGCGGTTTGTCAGATGCCCGTAACGTGGGGCTTGAGGCTGCGGCTGGAGACTTTGTCGCTTTCTTGGACAGCGATGATTTTTGGCACAAAGAACATCTGAGGCTCATGATGGAGCTCCAGCAGCAGTACGATGCAGACATTGTCCAATGTAAATGGACAAGAGGCAATTCAACGGAATTCCCTAAAATACGCATTACCCGTGAAGCCGTGTGCGTGACCGGCCCGTCTGCCATGGCCGGTGGACTGTTTGATGTCATGATGTGGGGGAAAATTTACAGAAAAAGCATTTTGGATGGAATAAGGATGCCTGTAGGTCTGATAAACGAAGACGACTGGACTTCGTGGAAGATCTGCTGGCGTGCCAAGAGGTTTGTCTCCAGCCGGAACAAATTGTATTACTACACTTTCAATCAGCAAGGCATATCCGCAGCCGCGTCTCGTGCGCTTGACCTGAGATTCTGGGGGGCTTTTGAGGAGAAGAGGAATTTCTTCAGGGAGCACGGGGAAGATGCATGCGCAGTCTGGAATTTGGCGAAATGGAACCGTTCAATCATTTTGCATTTCCGCATTGGAGGAGCCAGTGAAGACCAGAGGAATGTGATGATGTGGCAGTTCAGAAAAAACTACAAGGAACTCTGCGGCTACAAACAGTTCAAGAGAATGACCCGTTTTTATTTCCGTGTGTTTATGGCCATGCCAATGGTATTGTCCAACCTTTCGGAAGCACTGAGAAACCTGAAGAGAGACGGGAAAATCAGACGATACAACAAAGCATGATATATGAAAAAAGTGGCTGTGGTGAATCGCACCAATCTGAAGAACTTCGGTTCTGTGCTTCAGGTGTATGCTCTCTGCAATGCGGTAGAAAAACTGGGATACAGTTCGGAAGTGGTATGGCAGAGCGGCAATATGTCCAGAAACTTTGATTTCCGTCCGAACAAGATAATCAGGACAGGACTGAAGTTGCTGCTCCACCCTTTGCTGCTGCGGTCAACCTGCAGGACTGTCAGATCTGTCCGGTCCGTAGTGATAGACGTGGACGCGGCAGGGAAGTTTGATGACTTTGTCGCAAAGAACTTCAACAGGGCGTTTTATGCATACGGCGAGATTGGGAGAATCGCCCGTTCCGGCAAATACCACAAGTTTGTTTGTGGCAGTGACCAGGTTTGGGTGACGACCACCCTTTATCCCGACCCGATGATGTATCTGCGCTTTGCGCCCGTGGAGAAACGTGTGGCATACGCTCCAAGTCTCGGACGCAACTATGTCCCCGGCTATAATAAGCGCACGTTGAGAAAGTGGATTAATGACATTCCCTGTGTGTCGGTGCGTGAAGACGAAGGGCACAGGCTGGTCTGGGAACTGACCGGCCGTGATGCCGCGGTCGTGGCAGACCCTACCTTGCTTATGCGGAGCAATGAGTGGGACAAGCTGAAAGCCGAAATGGTTTTGCCCGGGAAATACATCCTTTGTTATTTCCTTGATGAGCCGCGCCCGCCAATTGCAGATGCCGTATGCAGGTTCACCAAAGGGAAAGGACTGGATATTGTTGTTCTCGGCAAGTCGGGCTGGGCGAACAGCTCTTCTGTCCGCCTCCATCGGCCGGTTGCCGGTCCTGGCGAATTCTTGACCGTTGTCAGTCGGGCGGAAATGGTTATCACCGACTCGTACCACGGAATGCTCTTTGCCGTCAATTACCGCAAGAAGTTCTGGGCGGTGCAACGTGCTTACACCCAGTATGACCAGTCTTCGCGTCAGAAGACCGTACTCCAACGGCTTGGTTTGCAAGAGCGTTACGTAGGGGGTAATTTCAACTTTACTGATGCGGATATCAACTACGGGAAGATACAGGAGAAAGTCGACGGGTTTGTGGCTTTCTCAATGGATTACCTGAAAAACTCATTGGAAAGATAATATGGCTCATATCGGCAATTTTTGGTTGGACAGCATACGCACGAACCCGGAAAACAGGCATCTGTGTTGTGGATGCTCGGTATGCGAGAGTGTCTGTCGGAAGAACGCTGTCAGCATGAAAGCCGACAAGGAAGGGTTCATGTACCCGGTAGTCAACGAGGATGTGTGCGTTGGCTGCGGCATGTGCATTGACGTGTGTCCTGTGGTGAACAGATGCGAAAACAACACGGCATATTTGAGGGCGTATGGGGGATATTCCAGGAACGGGCGTATCATCAACTCGTGCGCGTCCGGCGGGGTGGCTACAGCCCTGTCCCTTGAAACCGTCCGGCAAGGGGGGGTGGTGTATGGTGTCCGTTTCAATGAAGCCTGCAGTGCATCGGAATATGCGCGTGTGGACAAGGAGGAAAATCTGGAGCGGCTCTGCAGTTCCAAGTATGTACAACCGGCCAAATCGGGTGTTCATGCTGCTGTAAAGGGTGATCTGGCCAGAGGATTGAAAGTGCTGTTTGTAGGGTGTCCTTGTGATGTTGCCGGTCTGAAACGGTATCTCCGCAAGGATTATGACAATCTGCTGACCTGTGAACTTTTCTGTGCCGGCATAACCTCAGCCAGAATCCTTGAGGATTATAGGGCGTTGCGCGAGAAGAAAATGGGGGCAAGGCTGGTGGCGTTCAACGTGCGCAACAAGGAAAAAGGGTGGTTCGTGCAACACGTCAAGGAGGAATACTCCAATGGCAGGGTCTGCTACAAGAATCATTTTGGCACATATCTGGGCTACGGCTTTCTGACTTTCAGAAGACCCTCGTGCTACCATTGCCAGTATAAGCGGAACACCACCGTGTGCGATATAAAAACAGGTGATTTCTGGGGAGTCAAGGACACGGATCCGTATTGGAATCCAAAGGGGGTGTCGGCGGTATTGGCCAAGACACAGAAGGGGGATGGCGCATTGCGGGCGTTGCCCGATTTCATGTTGCATGAGATAGACTGCACGAAGGCAACCATAAACAATAGTGGTTTTATGGGATGCTCTGAAGAGAACTTGCTGGAGCGACGCGAGCGTTTCGCCCGTGTTTTTGTAAATCAGGAGAAGGGGCTTGAGATGGCATGCAGAGCCACAGCACCAAAAAGTTTTTGGGTGAAATATTATGTACCCACCTCGTTCCATTCATTCATGAAGAAGATTTACCACTCTCTGGTAGACAAGAAGTGATTGGCTGCGGAGAGTCGCGCCCGCACAGACTTGCTGTTCCGTACAGGCCGGGGGCGAATCCTTTGCGGAATTTTCAGCGGAAGACCGGATCGAAGGATATGCCGGCACGCAGGAATGGACTGGCGGCACAGCAACAACACAAAAGAAAGGAGGCAAGGAAACCATGCTCAATTTGATGTACATCACGAACCGCCCGGAGATAGCGCGCATTGCGGAAGATGCCGGAGTGGACTGGATCTTCGTGGACATGGAGTTCATCGGCAAGGACGCGCGGCAGGAGGGGCTTGACACGGTGCAGAACCACCACACGGTGGAGGACGTGGCAAATATCCGCCAGGCAGTAACCGGGGCGAAAGTTCTGGTGCGCGTCAACCCCATCCACAATGCCGTCGGAGAGTATTTCTCCTCGGAGGACGAGATCAATGCAACGGTAGCAGCTGGAGCGGACATTGTCATGCTGCCTTTCTTCAAAACCGTGGAAGAGGTGCGCAAGTTCTTGGGCTATGTGAACGGACGGGCAAAAACATGTCTCTTGGTTGAGACTCCCGAAGCGGCTTTGCTGATTGACGAGATCATGGAGTTGCCGGGCATAGACATGATACATCTGGGATTGAATGATTTGCATCTCGCCCTCGGCATGAAGTTCATGTTCGAGCTGCTGGCCGACGGAACGGTGGACAGGCTTGCCGCCAAGATAAGGGCGAGGGGCATCCCGTTCGGCTTCGGGGGGATAGCCACCCTGACGGGCGGCATAGTCCCCGGCTCGATGATACTCAAGGAGCATTACCGTCTGGGGTCGAGCATGGTGATTGTGTCGCGCAGCTTCTGCAACACGGACAACACTGGCAGCCTCGATGAGGTGAGGGACATCTTTGTGAAGGGCATCGCCGACATACGCTGCCTGGAGAGGGAAGCCGGGAACGCCGCGGCGTATTTTTCAGCCAACCGGCTGGCTGTCGTGCAGTCCGTCCATGACTTCATAGGGAACAGCTGACTGTGCCTGTTCCGGTATTCTGTTGCAAACTTTCTGGCGAATCTACCATGAACCTGCTGCTGACCGGATGCTTCCGCTACACCGCAGACCAGTTCGAAAGACTGCGTTCTCTGGGCTGCTGCATACATTTCATGCAGCAGGAGGGGGACTCTCTGCCCCTGCCTGCCGCCGCTGTCGATGCTGCCGTGTGCAACGGGCTCTTCCTGTCGCACGACATCTCCGCGTTCACGGGCCTGAAATTCATCCAGCTGACGAGCGCGGGCTACGACCGAGTGCCGGTGGGGACGATAGGGCAACGTGGCATAGAACTGTACAATGCCCGGGGGGTATACAGCACGCCCATGGCGGAATGGACGGTGTTCCGTGTCCTTGAACACTACAAGCAGGGATGGTTCTTCCGTAGGGAGCAGACGGCTGGATGCTGGGTCAAGCACAGGGGGCTGCGCGAGCTGTACGGGCGGAAACTGGCCGTTGTCGGCGCAGGGAGCGTGGGACGTGAAGTGGCGAAGAGGTTTCGGGATTTCGGAGTCGCGACAACAGGCTTCGACATTCGCACGGACAGTACACCGTACTTCGACGACATGCTGCCGACAGGCGAGCTTGGCAACCGCATTTCCGACTATGACATAGTCGTGGTCACGGCTCCTCTGCTGCCTTCCACCAGAGGCCTGTTCTCCAGAGAGATTCTGGGCAGGATGAAAGAGGGGGCAACTCTGGTCAACGTGTCAAGGGGTGCCCTCATAGAGGAAGAGGCTCTGTGTGAGGTCTTGTCTGAACGAAAGGACTTGTTCGCTGCCCTTGACGTGTTCGTCGGCGAGCCCCTTCCCCCGGAAAGTCCCCTGTGGAAGCTTGACAACGTGGCGCTGTCCCCGCACAACTCATTCGTGTCCGACGGCAACAGCCGGCGCATGTTTGAGGTGATATACAGCAACCTGAAGGATTTCATCAACAAACGGAAATGAGAAAAGTTTTGCTGACGGCAACAGTCCAGAGCCACATCTGCCAGTTCCACAGGCCTTTGGTGGAAATGCTGCACGAGCACGGCTACAAGGTACACGTGGCGGCCCGCGACAACCTGTACCTTAAAAACGGGCTGAAACTGGATTTCGCGGACAAGGTGTTTGACGTGCCGTTCTCGCGTTCACCGAAAAGCCTTGACAACATCAAGGCATATGCGGAGGTGAAAAGAATATTGGCGAATGAACGCTATGACTATATTCATTGCAACACGCCAATGGGCGGTATCGTGACCCGGTTGGCTGCACGTCAAGTGCGCGGCAAGGGCACGGAAATAATTTATGCCGCTCATGGCTTTCACTTCTATAAAGGTGCACCTTTGACGGCTTGGCTTGTGTTCTATCCGATTGAGAAGTTCTTTGGCAAACACTGCACGGACAAGTTGGTCACCATATCAAATGCCGATTATGAGATGGCTGTGCGAAAACGGATTTGCAAAAAAGTATACCGTATACACAGTGTGGGAATTGACTCAAGGAAATACGGAGAGGTGGATGAACGCCTGTTGAATGCTTACCGGGCGGACTATGGACTGAAAGATACGGATTTCGTGTGTATATGCACAGGAGAACTGAACAGAAACAAACGTCAGAGACTGGTGATAGACGCATTGCCTGAGATTGTGAAAGCGGTACCGTATTTCAAATTGCTGATTGCCGGCAATGGCGCAGAGAAGGAAAAGCTGGAAGACCGGATCAGAAGTCTCGGAATGGAGGAACATGCACAGCTGATAGGATACCGAACTGATTTGCAGGTTTTCGTCAATCTGTCGGATATTGCGGTTTCTGCCAGTTTGCGTGAAGGATTGGGCATCAACCTGATTGAGGCCATGAACTGTCGCAAACCTGTGGTGGGCAGTGCTAACAGGGGGCATTCTGAGTTTATTGAAGACGGAGTCAACGGCTTTCTTGCAGACGGCGATTCCGATGTGGAAATTTCCCATGCTTTTGCCGGGGCGATAATAAAACTGGCAACAGACAGGACTCTTTACAACAGTATGGCGGAACACGCCTGCATTGACGCACGGAAATATCTTGATGTGAATGTCAGGAAAGAGCTGGAAAGCATATATTTTGGGGGCCGTTAGCCCTAACCGCCACGCCAAACGAAAACCTGCCGCCGCTCAAAACCACACAAGGGAAAGACAGGCACTGCTGGCTCTCCTGAGTGCCGGTGTCTGGGGAACCAAGGCGGTCACGCCTGCCGCCGGAATTGACTGGGGTGTTGTATACCGTATGGCCCGGGAGCAGTCCGTAATAGGCATCGTGTTTGACGCTGTTGGGACTCTGCCGGAAGCACAAAAGCCAGGGAAGGAACTGTTGCTGGACTGGTTCGGCAATGTGTGTATTATAGAACGGGCAAACAGGCGTATGAATGCAAGTCTGGTCTCGCTTGTCGCATATCTGGACGGACAGGGCGTCGCGATCCGTCTGATGAAAGGGCAGGGATGTGCTTCCCTTTATCCCAAGCCGCTGCATAGGCAGTGCGGTGATATCGACCTGTTTGTAGGTGACGGGCAGTATGGGAAAGCCAAGTCGTTGTTTGTAAGGAAAGGCATTGGGATGGAGAAGGAAAACGTGCGTGATGTGCACTTCCTGTGGGAGAAAACACCGGTGGAGATGCACCGCACGGAGATATTCTTTTACAATCAGACGTTAAACAAACGGTTACAGGCAGTTTTCCGTGAAGAGGAATGGAGAGAACCACAGACGATATACATTGGCTTCCGGCGGATAGAGCTGTTCTATCCGCCGGAAGCCAATGTATATCGTCTGTGGTTCTCTCCATTCCTGCAGACAGGCATAGGTCTCCGCCAGGTTTGCGACTGGATGCTGGCGATGAAGGCATCGGAAGAGACTGTTGATTGGGACCGGCTTCATAAATATATAATATCCACTGACACTCTTAGGGCTTGGAAGGCCTTCTATGGACTGACCGTCGAACACTTGGGACAACACTTGCACAAAGTGCCCGTCTGGATGTCCGCATACTCCATCCGTGACGTGCGGTTTCTCCTCAACGACATAATGCGGTCGGGCAATTTCGGGAAACACGGCGACTCTTTAAGGAAGCGGTCATTCAATGGCGGCTTGCTCAGAAATGCCGGGTCTTTCCTGTCGCTGGCCAGGCGGCTGGTGTCGGTAAGCAGGTTCGGCCGCAGGGAAGCGGTTGCCTATCCTTTGTGGAAGATATTCAAAGACAAAACAATGTTGGACAGATACAGAACAAAACAAAACAGTGCTATGTATAGATGTTTCAAACGTTTGTCGGATTCCGTCATTGCGGCTGTTGCGCTGGTCGCCCTGTCTCCGCTGCTGTTTCTGATAGCCGTCCTCATCAAGCTGGACTCGAGGGGACCGGTGTTCTTCAGACAGGAACGTCTGGGCAGGAATGGCGTGCCGTTCAAAATCTGGAAGTTCCGCTCGATGTGTGTTGGTGCGGAGAAGCAGGGGACGGGCGTGTACTCCTACAAGGGGGATGCCCGCATCACCCGGGTCGGCAGGATAATCCGCGCCACGAGCATTGACGAGCTGCCACAGCTTGTCAACATCCTGAAGGGCGATATGGCACTGATAGGCCCGCGGCCAGCCCTTACCTATCACCCCTGGCCTTACGAACAGTATGACGAGCATCAGAAGCACATGTTCGATGTTCTCCCCGGCGTGACCGGATGGGCGCAGGTCAACGGACGCAAGGAAGTGCCATGGCCGGAGCGTATAGAACTTAACGTGTGGTATGCCCGCCATATGTCGCTGCGGCTGGACTTGAAGATATTCTTCATGACCGTATTCAAGGTGGTGACAAATGCCAACAACGAGAATCTCTGTGAAACCGGAACAGGTAATTCATAACGCCTAACATTCCGATGCACAACCGGTGGAAATACCGTATCGTCTATGATGGAAGCCTGTCTGGGTCGGCCGTCTGGAAGATGATGCCCAGACTCGGGGATTGCAGTAACCTCTGGCATTGACAGCGGTTGCTGGCACGGGGGCGGCTCTCACAGGTTCATGACTTGTGCGGGCCGCCCCCGTTGTAATACTTGCTGGCCTGCGCGTGCCAGCTGCGGCTTGTCCGTAAAGCGCAAGTCTCCTCCCTGCGCAAACTCGTCGGGCAGGGAGGAGACTGTACGAAAGGACGTGAAGGTTCGTTTGGGAACGGTCACGGCGTGTGGGTAAATGGGGACAGTTGTCACCACAATGCTATTTTCCCGGCGACACCCAAATCGAGGGTTGCCGTTGCAATGCCCAATGTCTGGAATACCTTGTGCATGGTGGGAATGGTGATGCAGTAAGCCTAGGGTTCGTGTATCTGTGTTTATGAAGAAATATTATCATTTGCACGAGAAATATTTGGTCTTGGCAAAACGACAACGGAAATGAATTTTCTATCCCTCTCGGAAACGCTTTTCCAAAGTCTCCATCTGTCTCAAAAGTTCTTCGAATGTAGGCTTGTCGCCAAATATCATTGAAGCGCACATGCTCTTATAATCTTGATTCCATACGGGACGAATGTCGCTTGGTGGAATAAGACAGATGCGTTTGCGGACATCTGGCGTGTAGTCCATTCCACGTACACTTGTAAAAATCTCCCGATGATGGCGGATAGACTCCCACAACTCGTCATCGCTGATGGCTGCCAACGCGAAATCTTTGTCCATCATACGTGACAGGTCATAGAGGTGTCTCGACTTTCGCTCTGCGATTGTGCCACGTCCTTCTACGGAAAACAACTCATGAAGCAGAAACACCTTCTCTAGAAAAGTCTTGCTTGCTAATGCCGTTGCTGCTTCGCTGTCAACAAGCGTCGTTTGGATGGTTGGAAACAATTCCTCTACCATACTTTTGATATGCGTTAGTTCGTTTGGCTCCAACAAAGACCTTGCGCCAATCTCCAGCATAACCGCAGGATATATATAGGGTCTGCTAATTTATTTCGAGCGCCCAGTCTCGTGGAGTAGCAAAAATCCCCGCGAGGCCGTCGACGATACCGAAAATCCTCTTCTTGAAGC
>CAVHBF010000053.1:0-13559 GCA_963634195.1 Bacteroides thetaiotaomicron
GAGCGGCTTAATTCCGAAAGACCGTGTCTAGCGGAACGACCTCAATCTCAAAAAACGAATTTATAGAACCTGCCTTGATTGATTCCTGTGCACTGTTTTTCTTCGGCAACAGGTGCAAAAGCTTACATTTCATTCAAGTTGTCAGGGCTGTTTTGTGCAGATGGCGGTCAAAACAGTTTCTGCAATATCCGTTTCATTACGGAACTTCTGGCAGGATAACCGTCTATGCTTTCAAAAGGGAATCCCATGACAACAAAATTTGACGTTGCCACAGCTGCGCAAGTGCCATTTCCATAATAAGCGAAAGGCTCTGCCAGTCCATGCGGTTTTAGGACATCCACAGATTTAACAGCATAACTTTCCGGATTCCATTCCTTCACGATAGAGAAAGTCTCCGTTCCCAATGACAGTGACGACGGTGTTTCCAAACATGAGTCCAAAGAATAACACAGAGCACTTGCCGTGAACTCCCGTTCAGCACTTTCGTTCATGTCCCGCGCAATATAGGCACCGGAAACAAGGACTTTCCCCCCCTCACCAAGATAGCCACCGATAGATTTTATTAACCCTGTCGTGAATGTTTTGTAATGTTTCAAACTGCTTATGCCATCTTCCCGTTGTAATCCGAACAACAAATCAACAAGCTGAAAGTCTCCTGTAGCAACGAGACTGTCGGAAAGTGCGCTTGCCGAACAAGAGGATACACTATAATGATGCTTCCTGTCCTTGATGGCGTTTGCATGTATGCAGACGTAGTCAAAACTGTTTCCGGCAATTACCCTACCCTCCAGCTCCGAGCCGCTATAGCCCAATCCTCCGGGACTGACAATTCCGATCTTGGAACGCAAAAAACAACGTTGCGCACCACTGTATTCCGCGGTTCTCATGTAGGGCACCCCAATATCTGAATTGATATCAAAGCCTTCTTCGTCTTCTGTCACGACAACGTCCGGAGCACTTAAACGGTCAAATCCGTTGACCACAAGTATCCGTTGCTTCTCTTCAGACGCGGAAAGTACTGCCAGCGCCTCACTAGGGAAACTTTCTCCCCCGTCATTGCATGCAGTGACTTTAAAGCGATATACCACATCTTTCTCTATGGGCAGCATGACAGTATTTGCTCCGTTATCAACAATGTGTCCGTTATCAAAGTCTTCACCGTTTTTGCTGACATATACGACATATCTTGACGGTATGGCAGTAGGCTCGATGCTATCCAGCTGCGGACACCATGAAAGAACGGCAAACGAGCCTGTCGGCACGGCAGAAAACGACCGGACTGGCAGGGGATGGATAACGCAGTCTCTTTGGTGCTGAAACGCAATATAACGCGCTGTCGCCTTGTATATAGACCTTGAAATCAGAAACTTGAAATTGGGATCATGCCCATAGAGCATATCACGAAAATTCTGATGAGACAACATTTCCAAGATCATTGAAGGGACTTCAGGCTTGCGCGTTTCGCTGTAATTGCGATTATATAACTCGCGTTGCGTCCATTTTCTCCCTAACAGTCTGGTCAAGTCGCGACACACCTCGTTCTGCACAAAAGCGGCAAGATCCAACGAAGACAAACGGCTTACTCCGGAAAGCAGGTCATGCGTCCCTCTGTCACCCAAATACGTATAAATTCCCAATGTGCCAACCACAGAATTGTCCGTGGTGTAACCTGCATCACTATGAATCGCCAAGCTTAGTTCCATAGGAACACGCAGTCCGACCGTGTCCGGAGCATATACGGAACCGCCTGCCATGTAGTTCAGAGAATTTGACCGAACGTTGATATCATCCGCATAATCGTTTCTCCCGTCTTTCGTATTATACACGCAGTAAGGCATTCCCGACCATTGGGCAGAATACAGCGCTCCCTCCATAAAGCGCGGCAGTCCGCTGGTTTCACCGTTGCGTGCCATATTGCCCATTCCGCCGCCAATACGCACTGCATCGGCCATGACAACTCCATCACTATTGCTTAGGTTTGAAAGAGTAATGGTATTCTTCGGGCTACACCCCTTGGAAAAGCCGAATGTACCCAGATAGACCCATGTGCCGCCGCCCATCCGTTGATTGACACGTATTTTTGTTTCCACGTCGTTGTGCCGCACTGTGTATGTCGCATCGTCAACGTTGTTCTTGCCATATGGGTATGTCACATACAGGGCATAATCTCCATCTGCTGGTATGTCGGGAGTCCAGCAACAGACTGAAACACTAGAACTATCCGTCGTGGCAGCAACCGCCCGGGCAGAACCTTCCACATGGGGGTTCTGACCAGGAATGTACTGCTCGCGGACTTGCTTGAATCCGGGTTGGCTGTATGTGTAAAAGGGACAAACTCCGGTTGTTTCCTTGTATGTGCCGCTCTGATACAGGTTGTCGCTGTCATTGTCCACAATCATCTCGTGTATATTCTCGTCTCTCTCTCGTGGCGTATACACCACGGCTCCGGAATTTTCCAGCATAGGAATCAGGAAGGGCATCACTATGGAACGGGTAAACAAATCCTCTGTTGTACAATATAAATCAGGGCGTTGCCAAAGCCATTCGTTTTTCGAAAAATCAAAGTACCGCCCGTGGCTCGGCCACACCGTGAGATGTGTCCCTTGCAGACCTCTGCTGATATCAAAGGGTCTTGACATGTTGCGAACCCACTCGTTGCCTTCATAAAAACGCTTGTTGAACAATCGCGAAGAATCTGCCTTGTGGGCATATAAATTGGGAACAAGCCGCTCAAGTTCGATGTTGTGAGCGTAAATGTGTATTTCATAGTCGGAATAAGGGTACGGAAGACATTGCGACAGTCTGCTGTAAACGTCTTTTACAGTCTGGCTCGTAAACACCTGGCTTGCAAAACCCTCTTTCACGTATATATCCATACGCTTTTCTGCCTCATTGACACTGCAATAATCCAATCCTACAGGAATGGATATCTTGCATGAAGACGGGTAGCTCTTGAAAAAGCCGTCTATACACGCATTCAGATCTACCGTACTGTCTTGAATTGTTGCGTTGTATGCGGCACGACAACTTGTACCAAGCGGATAGGCGGTTACCGTGAAGCAGATAAAAAACGCAATGAAAAAAAATCCTTTGAAACTACACCTTGAATCTCTCCGGGTATTTGGCCGCAAACTTGAATTTACCATAATAGCTCTTTATATAGTCCATATCCGCTTTGCTGTTTCCTGTCGGAACAAATTGTTCTTTACAAACAATCATTTTGGAAGAGTAGTCCAACACATACAGCCTTATTGGAACTTTCGCCTTCAATGCGATATAGTAAAACCCCAGTTTCCACTCTCCATTGGCCGAGCGTGTCCCCTCCGGAGTTATCGCGACAC
The DNA here is from genome assembly GCA_963634195.1 of Bacteroides thetaiotaomicron. GTDB lineage: Bacteria > Bacteroidota > Bacteroidia > Bacteroidales > Bacteroidaceae > UBA6382. The sequence goes on from CAVHBF010000053.1 coordinate 3,342, forward strand.
GGAAGTCCGGAGTCTTGACAAAGGTGGCCGCCAATTCATCTGTAAGATGTTTCTTGTGCTTGCGGTCAACCGCAATTCCGCCCCAACTGCGCAACACAACCCCCAAAGGCCAAAAAAACCAGAATTTTTTCATCAGAAAATGCGCCCTGCCGCCACGGCTGCGATCATAAGCAATGGCATAGAAAAAATCAAGGTTACTTGTGTGGGGTGCAACACACATCACACACTTATCGCAATGCGGCACACTGATATCCGTCCTCCACCCCAGACAATTATATAACAGGAATGACAGCAACCGTCTCATATACCACACAAAAACAAAGGATAACCCGCAACTGTCAAAACCACGCGGTCTTATTGTTTGGGGAATCTGCAGCAATCATTAATATCCATAAAAAAGGCGCACCCCCTACACCGTCTGCCATGCAAGTGTGCGCCTGTTTGGTTATCGGGGAACGGGACTACTTCTTTACAAACAAAGTCTGCCCGGGCTGAAGGCGTGTGGCATCAAGCCCGCGATTCATTTTGTAAAGTTCCGAAACTGTCATGTGGTATCTCTTTGCAATGACACTTGGGTTTTCACCCTGCTTGACCTTATGCTTTGCGGCAGTTGCTCTCTTGCGGCTGTTGCCCGAAGAAACCCGTTCTTCTACACTGTTCTCTCCTTTGTTTTCGTTGTCTTCCACTTTTGCATCCGCATAGCTGTATATCGGAGTTGCAATAGGCATCACATCGCTTCCTGTTGACCGATACGTGTATGTATCCGAGGTCACATCTTGCTCTGCGAAATCAAACATCAGTGCGGGATTTATAGACTCTCCCAGTATCCTCGTTTCAAAATGAAGGTGGCTGCCAAAGGAACGGCCTGTATTTCCGCAAAGCCCTATAGGCTGACCTGACTTCACATCCTGATTTTCTGAAACCAACTGCTTTGAAAGATGCCCGTATACCGTTTCCAGTCCATTGGAATGGCGTATCACAATATAGTAGCCAAAACCTCGCGCATCATACTTCCGCACTCTGACCTTTCCTGAAAAAGCTGCATATATTGTATCGCCCGTATATCCTTTTATATCCATCCCGTAATGATTGCGGTGAAAACGCTTGCGGTATCCGTAATTTGACGTGATTATACGGCTTTTTATCGGCATGCTGAAATCACGCAGATCCACAACCAGCTTCTCCGGCTTTGCCATTCCTTTGTAGACATTCACCCCAGCATTGCTCCAGACATTTCCGTAGATGTTGTTGATTTTCGCGATTTCCTCCTTCTTCTGGTATTGTTCAATAATCTTCACCGTCTTGGAGGACTTCAGTTGAAAATCACTCGTCGCTTCCCTCGCCATCAGATCTTGGGCACTGACATAGGAGGAAGAAACAAGTGCTGCAGAAAACAATGTAAGTATTTTGACAAAATTCATAGCGGAAAACAGGGCAGGCAGGAAACCTTTCCTGCACCACCATTGAAATTAACGTTCGCAAATTTAGCGAAAAAAGGGCATCTGGCAAAGCCTTTTAAGGATAATTAATATCCCCAGAGTCACAAAAACCTTTTTTTATCTTTTCGGTTTGAAGAAAAAGCGTAGCTTGTCAAAATCTTTACGGAACATTATACCGCCACCCTGCGTTGTCAGTGTGGATTTTGTGAAATAACGGTCATTCGTTTCACTGTATGCTTTCAGGCTAATGGAACCTGACCTGTTCAAGAACCATCTCAGGTTGAAATTGCCGACAAAATTATTGCTGTAAGTTGTAATCTGGTCCCGGTATCCGATATTTCCGTTAAACAGCAGTCGGTTGTCAAACATTTTCCCGGACAGAGACCCCTGCACCTCCATGTCATCCCATCCCATGCGCCCTGCAGCTATGTTGGTGTCAAAATTCCAGTTGTCAATATGGAATGCGTCTTGCAACAAATTGTTGATCTGTCCGCTCAACGTTCCCGCAAGAAATGAAGTCATGGCTACAGACGACTGGCTCTGCCCCGAAGAATTGAACGAGTTGTAGTTGTACGTGTAGAAACGCCCTATGCTCAACAAGTAGACAGCCTGCAGATTACGGTCTTCTTCTGTCAGAAGGATGTTTTTTATGATTTCGTTTTCATCGGAGTTTGCATTTGGGAAATCCAACCCGAAAGAAACTTTCGGTTCTGACATTTTGCCGTTGAAATTCAGGATGCAGTCTGCTCCTATTGTGCTGTTCGAATATGAAGCCCCAACATTCAGGTCGCTCAACGACACGGAATTTATTTTATGGATTCCCTTGATGTTAATGTCTCCGTCAGACAAGCCGCCGTTAAAACGCAGATATCCGCCTGGCTGTATCACAAAATTCTTGCGTATGATATCCTTTATCGTCAGCTTGTAGTCCCCTCCGTCTATCGTATAAAGCCCGTTGACAAGAAGCCGTCCCTTGTTGTAATAGTTCAGACTGAGAGCACCGCTACCGTTGAGAGCCATCAGATCGTTTGTTGTAGGATCAGTAACAATATTAAGTGTCGCGGTCGGGTTGGCGTTTAACTTGAAATTGATGAACACATCCGTACTGTTGTCCCTCAACGAATAACTCCGTCTTTCTTCCCTGCCGGCGTGCCGGTTGTCTCTGTCTTGCTTGTCAACAAACCGGATATAACCGTTTTCTTCTTCAGACGATGCCGACTCCGAACTATAATACAAGACCGAAGTTCCCGGACTGCCGGAAGTGGATAGTTCGCCCCCTATGTGAACCTTGTCGAAATCCCCGTAAATGCCGACATCCCCCTCCGTAAATATTTTTCCGCCAAAAGAGCGCGATGGAGATTTTTCCCAGTCTATCAGCTGCAACCCGTTCAGGTCAAAATTCAGCTTGTAGTCAAAGTCAAACAAGGAGTGGTGATTCAGCGAACCGCTTACATTTGCAGTGTTTCCATAGGAATCGCGCAACACCATGCCACCAAAATCAATGGTATCCGGCCTTATGTGAAGGCTGTCGTTTTCAAACGTATAGAGCACGCCCAGCATCTTTGGCCGGAATTTCATGTAGTTTACCCTGTGCCGGCCCTCCATGTTCAGGTATTTCAGATCGCCGAACAAACGGAAGTCGCCCGACACTGTTCCCTCCAGATCTGAAACAAATCCCCGCACGTATTTGTTCAAAAACTGCAGGTTCGTCTTTTCGGACTTTATGGACAAGTCAAGCTTGTTGTTGCCCACATCTATCACACCGTTAATCATGGTCGAGTCATCAGGCGAACTGTGGGTCTTGGCTTTCAACTCAATATTTTTCCTGTCCAGATCAACCCGTCCCCTCAGGTCAAGTGTACCCATAAAGCCCGTATTGAAACAGAAATTTCTGACGGTCAAGTTTGCATCCATCAAATTATCGTCTCCGATATTTCTTACGACACCAAAAGCCCGTCCGCTGAACTCCACGGGTTTGAAATCCAGCAGTTCCAGTATATACGCGACCTCCACATCGTTCAGTTCAAGCAACACGTCTTTGGTGCTGTCAGACACGGCAGTACTGAAATTAAGGTATTGGTTTTGGCGCGAAACGCGGAACTCGTCAACCGTAAGGCTGTTGCCGCAATACAGAATGTCCGCAGGCGAAATATTCCACACTGTATCTCCAACGAAGAACCTGCCGGGCTGCACTTTCATACGACAGCAAAGGCGACCGCTCCCGTCTCTGGTCAATGAAGTCCTTGTGATGACAGAACCGCGTGTCCCGCTGTCATCGCCCGTTTTCCACTTCAATTCGTTACGTAGGATATCATGACTTCCGGCAAATGAAGATTCCACCCTGACAGAATCTTCGCCAAGCAACTTTGTGAACATCACTGCTCCTGTGAGCGAGTCCTTGTTGTTGTTGTAATACAGGCTTATGCCGCCATAAGAAGCCCCGTTGTATTTCAGTCTGGGAGCAACAGCCGTCAGCACAGAACGTCTGTCGTTGCCGGAGACCCTTGCGTCAATATAAACGGGAGAGTCCATTTCAACCTGTTCCTTGAGAAATTCTGAAACAAAAGACCCGGGCTGAGCCTTTATTTTCAGGTTGGCAAATCCGTTGCTCTCCCATGCGCTTTCCATAACGCTTTTTCCGTTGACCAGTGCAGGGAAATGCACGGACAACTGCTGGCGGCAAAGTGCCGCAATGTCACGGAAGCCCAAATCGGTCACAAGCTGCCCCGTGCAGCTGTCGGAGCGCAAGTCATACTTGCAAACGCCGGAACTGGAACTGCAGGTCAAGGACAACTTCCCGAAATTCTTGGACTGCCCGTCCTTGTACCGGCAGGAATAGCCGTCAATGCCAACAAGGAAATTATGGCTGTCAGTAAACAGGATTTCTACATCTTTCGCCCCTAAAGACACCAATGCCATCTTGTCAGCAAGAGGTTTCAACAACTCGGCATCAAGATAGTCCAGCGAAGCCCTAACACTCACAACGGGGAGGGGTTCCTGCATTTCAGACCCTCTTCTCTCTGCTCTGATCAGGCTTTTCTGAAACACTTCGGGAAGCCTTGGAACGTTGCACCTGACAACGCTGTGCAATTTGAGCCTGCTGTCCGCCACATCCGCGACAATGTCGGCAATACCCCTGTCTAGGCTGACAGACAACATGGTGTGCCCAATATTGAACACCGATGATTGCAGACCGTCTACGGTTATCTTGGAAGATAAAGTCAGGTCTTTCGGCATCCGCACTTTAAACAATTCCGCAAAAGGAATCCCGGCAACCTGCTTTGACGAGACAACACCGTTCAGTGTCGCGCCGGAAACTTTCAGGTCGTGGACACCCTTTACGGTCGGAAGCTCAAAGTCTTTCAGACCTAAATCATACGACACCCGTTCACCTTCTTTCCTTATGTCGTGCGCAAATTCCCCAAGACTTGTTCTCGCAAGACCTTTCCAGGCAAAATCCGCACCGTCTATGCGGAAAGAAGCTTGCTGTTCCATTGTTGACAGCTTGTCCATGTAAGCGGAGTTCGGAATGTCCACGTTGAACGCATCCAAGATTGGGTCCAGGTCTTTCCTGTCCAAATCCACACTGTATTCACCGTGCATACGTCTGCACGGCCAAAAAGAAGTGAATGCGTGTGCTTTCGCCATCGGTCTGCCATCGTGTTGCAATGCAAGGGAAACCTCAACCGGACATTCTGTGTCTTTATGCGACTTGGCAACACTGGCCGATATACTGTACTTGTGCCTGTTTTCCATTTCAACATCCACATTCAGCCCCGCTTCTGCCAAAGAAGAAAGAAAAGGCGGTTTTTGCGTCTTTGTGTTTACCAACAAGTGCGACTTGTGCAATGTTGAATGAATATCCCCGTAAACGAATGTGCCGCCTTTTAGATTGACACACAAAAAATTACCGCTATTTGTTGCATTGACACTTGCACAGAAATGCTTTACGGAGAAACCGCTTTTCAGACAGAACTCCAGATTCCTCACCCGCATGGAAAAGTCATCTCTCTTCAGGCTCTTTAACAGCAGGCTGCAGTTCAGGTTGTCTGCCGCAATATGGTTTTCGTCTACGAAAGATTTCCTTTCGGGTTTGTCAAGGACATCATAATAGAGTCTCATGTTTTTTGCGACCAGAGAACCTATCTGGACTTCCAGCCCTCCCCCCGTGTCCTTGGATGCCAAGCTGTCTATCACAAACTGGCAATTAAGGTCAGAGCCCTCGCTTTCTTTGTAAAGTCTCAGTTCTCCGTCCCTTGCCTTTATGGAAGACAAGCGCAATGTTCCGTTGAGCAGGGGCAGACACTCAAAAGTAATGTCAACCTTGCCGAAATCCAACATTTTCTCATCATGCCGGTCGTATATCACAAGGCCTTCAACCGAAGCGGAATTGAACAGATTGAGAGCCACGGCGGATACCTCGACCCTGCATCCTATGGCATTGGCCAGAAAATCCCTGAATTTACATGCCATCCAGATTCTGGCATCCGGCAACGAAACAAGCAGCAGCAAAGAAAAATACAAGAAACCTATAATACAGACTGCTGTAGTCAATATGTACCTTATCTTTCTTATGGCCCGGGGTTTTATTGCATCAACAAAATAAGATTCACCACAAGATGAATCTTAAATCTTTTGCGGAAAGTGAGGGATTCAAACCCCCGATACCCATAAAGAGTATACCGGATTTCGAGTCCAGCGCATTCGATCACTCTGCCAACTTTCCAAAACCGACTGCAAAGTTAAACATTTTCGGCATATGGCAGGCCATGCCTGTCACGTTTTTTTGAGAAAAGCAAAAAACACACGGTTTGGTCTCCGTTTCTTGGTATGCCGGGATTTTGTCTGTATTTTTGTGAAACAAATGCCGCGGAAACGCTTTTTCCTTATGACTGACAGAACACACTTGAAACACGATGACACGCTTGACTGCGCAACTGTTTTCAGTGCCCAGTGCTGCCACACTGGATGTAACACCAAAACGAAACGACGTTGTCATTGGTGTAACACGGACAATCCGGCGTATGTGGGCTACCACGACACGGAATGGGGCGTGCCCGTACACGATGACCGTAAACTGTTTGAGATACTTGTTCTCGAGTGCTTTCAGGCAGGGCTCTCATGGGAGTGCGTCCTCAACAAGCGGGAAGCGTTCCGTAAGGCTTTCAACGGCTTTGACTGCAAAAAGATAGCAGACTATGACGACAACAAACAGGAGACGTTGAGGCAGGACAACGGTATCATAAGAAACCGTCTGAAAATAGCGGCAGCAGTGACAAACGCCAAAATTTTTATGGAGATACAGACCGAATACGGTTCTTTCAGCAAATATATATGGAACTTCACGGACGGCAAAGTCATTCACGAATACGGGAAGTCAGCTTCACCGCTGTCCGACACGGTCTCTAATGACTTGAAAAAAAGAGGCATGAAATTTGTCGGAACAACAATCGTCTACTCTTACCTGCAGGCTGTCGGCATCATAAATTCGCACGACAAAGAATGCTGGCTGCACAAAGGAAAAAGCGGAGTCGTCCATTCGCTGTAGACAACCCCGCTTTATATTTTGTCAGAGGTAAGCCTGCGCCTACTTGTTGCGACTGAAAAATTTCTTCACATCATCATTGGGCACCATCTGCTCGTCAAAAATGTAGGCACCCGTTTTCGGACTCTTTACCATCCTTATTACCTTGGAGTAGGAACGTCCTTCTGTCTTACCCGTCTGAAGGGTTGCAACCGCTTTCTTTGCCATGGTTCAAACTGTTATCTGTTACTTGATTTCTTTATGTACAGTCATTCTCTTGAGAATGGGGTTGTACTTCTTCAATTCCAGTCTTTCCGGAGTGTTCTTGCGGTTCTTTGTGGTGATGTAGCGCGAAACCCCTGGAAGACCACTCTCTTTCATTTCCGTGCATTCCAATATGACCTGCACCCTGTTACCTTTTACTTTCTTTGCCATGATGAATATCCGAAGTTTAAGCAATAACCTTAATGTCCTTCCAGTCGCAGTAGCCCTTTTCAACGGCACTGCGGAGAGCAGCATCAAGACCAAGCTTGTTAATCAACCGTAAACCCGCCGCACTGAGAGTAAGCTGAATCCAGCAGTCTTGCTCGACGTAATAGAATTTCTTTGTAAGCAAATTAACATCAAAAGTGCGCTTGGTACGACGCTTTGAGTGAGAAACATTGTTTCCTATCATTGCTTTTTTTCCAGTAATTTGACAAATCTTAGCCATCGCTGTATTTCTTTTCCTTGATTAATTGCGTTTTAAACCATTTCGGTGTGCAAAGTTAGCCATTTCAAACGAAACGGCAAACTCTTTTGCTGTTTTTTTAGCGTGTTTTTTCATGAAAGTGTCACCCGCGAGAACGCCGGATTGTCAAGAGGGCAGAAATCATTGTTCCTGTACTTGAAATAGCCTGCAATCGCTATCATTGCAGCGTTGTCCGTGGTATAGGAAAACGGAGGTATGAACGATTGCCACAGACCGCTTTGATGGCGTTCGGCAAAAGCCTGCCTTAGTGCCGTATTTGCCGAAACGCCACCCGCAACGGCAACACGCCGTATGCCCGTATCTCTGACCGCTTTCTCCAGCTTGTCCATGAGGATGTCCACAACCGTACGTTCCAGCGATGCCGCAAGGTCTTCCTTGTTCCTCTCTACAAAGTCTTTTTCTTCTGCAATCTTGTCACGCAGGGTATACAGGAACGAGGTCTTCAACCCGCTGAAGCTGTAGTCATATCCCCCGACATGGGGTTTGCTGAACGCAAAAGCCTTGGGGTTGCCCTGCCGGGCAAGGCGGTCAATCACCGGACCTCCGGGATAGCCCAGCCCCATGAATTTGGAACATTTGTCTATCGTTTCGCCGGCCGCGTCGTCTATCGTCTTGCCTATGATTTGCATATCGTCATGACCATTGACCTTGAGTATCTGGGAATTGCCCCCGCTCACCAGCAGGCAAAGGAAAGGGAACTCCGGAACATCGTGCGGAACACCCTCTTCCCGTATGAAATGGGCGGAAACGTGCCCCTGTAGGTGGTTAACCGATATCAGCGGCTTTGACAACGAGATGCACAACCCTTTTGCAAATGACACGCCGACAAGCAGGGAGCCCATCAGACCCGGCCCCAAAGTACACGCTACGGCACTGATGTCGCCAAGCTTCACTCCGGCACGGCTTATCGCTGCATGAACCGTTGGCACTATGTTCTGTTGGTGAGCCCTTGATGCCAGCTCAGGCACCACCCCTCCGTATTCTTCATGCACTTTCTGCGATGCCGTCACGTTGGACAGCAGACAACCGTTTCTTATGATTGCAGCTGAAGTGTCGTCACAGCTTGACTCCATTCCCAGAATAACTATATCTTGCATCACACAATGGTTTTACGTCAGGATTTCCAGACCGTTTTCCGTCAGCACATAGGTATGCTCCCACTGGGCAGAGGGCTTCCCGTCTTCCGTACACACAGTCCAGCCGTCGTCTTCGTCTATAAAGACATCGCGTTTCCCCATGTTGACCATCGGCTCAATGGTAAACACCATGCCGGGAACAAGCAGCATCCCGGTTTTCCCACGCAGCGCATAGTGGTCCACTTCCGGCTCTTCATGAAAAGTGTTCCCTACCCCATGTCCGCACAGTTCACGCACGACAGTATAGCCGTTTTCGTGCGCATGGTTTGTTATTGCCTTGGCCATGTCTCCTACAAAAGTATAGGGTTTTGTCACACGGGCGCCGATATCGCGGCACTCTCTGGCAACATCGACGAGCCGCCTCCATTCGGGACAGACTGCGCCTACGGTATACATGCGTGAAGCGTCGGCATAGTAGCCGTTCAGTATCGAGGTCACGTCAACGTTTATTATGTCGCCGTCAAAAAGCAGTTCCTCCTCACTCGGAATCCCGTGGCACACCACATCGTTTATGCTCGTGCAGACACTCTTGGGGAAGCCCTCGTAATTGAGCGGAGCGGGAACGGCCCCGTGGTCAAGGGTGTACTCATGGACCAGCTTGTTGATGTGTTCTGTCGAAACCCCCTCCTTAATCTCATCGGCAATCATGTCCAGAACCCCTCTCGTCACATTGCCGGCCCGGCGGATTCCCTCTATCTGTTCTTCGGTCTTGACAAGGCTCCTGCTTGGAACCAGATAGCCTCTTGCCTGATAGTCAAGGATTATCTCGTCTTGTTCTGTCAGAGGCTGCCCTTGGGGCACCACCCAGTTGTTTCTTGTTTTTCTTGCCATGGCATTCTTCTATCTTAGTCTCACGCGCTCGCCGGCGACAGGAACATGGTCGGGGGTAAATCCGTTGGTCTTGTACAGCGTTTTCAGGCGCATGCCGAATTTCTGGGCCACGTCATGCAGAGACTCGCCGGACTGGAGCACATAGTATTTGTTCTTGAAATCCTTGTGGGCCTTGCGCTCTTTCTTGTGCAGATAGACGATTTCGCCGGCTTCAAGGACATGCCGTTTGTCCACCTCGTTGTATCTCCGCAACCGCCGTTCAGATGTCTCGAATTCCTTCGCGATGGACTTGTAGGTGTCGCCCGCCCTTGCCGTCACATAATAATTGCGGTTGTTCATTCCTATTTTGTGGGATTCCTGTCCCGCAAGCTGATTACGGACTCCCGCATCGGCACCGCCTGTGGTTTTGTCCGCCTTGGAGTGGTGGTGCTTTGCCAGCCCTTTTTTGTCCAGCTCTGTCAAATTGTAGTTTTCTATGATTCTGATCAGATTTGTGGCGTAGGTCGGACTTGTTGCATATCCGGCGGCCTTCAGTCC
>CAVHBF010000054.1:0-13091 GCA_963634195.1 Bacteroides thetaiotaomicron
GGCCTTCTGTGGTCAGCGCCGCGTCGTCGTAGGTCGGGTCTGACATCTTGGCATAGTTCCCGCTGACCTCGTTGTAATACGCGAGCAGTGCGGCCTTTGCCTCGATCTGCTCGGCGATGTCATCTGCCACGGGGGTCACGAACCACTGGTTCACGCCGTAGTTGACTGCCTCGCTGACGCTGCCCCAGATACTGAGGTAGCCGGACGCTGCCGACGAGCCGTTGTGGCTGCTGTTCATGGCGTAGGCATAGCTGGTGCCGGTGAAGGCGAACTTGCCGTTGTAGTCGCCGGCGAGGGTGAAGGTCTGTGCGGTGGTCGGGGTGGCGGAGGTCGTCACCTTGCAGTTGTAGCTCGCCTCACCCTTGTTCATGTAGGTGTTGTCGCCGATACTGTAGAGATACCACTTGCCGTTGCCGTCGGAGGTGAACCTGTACATCTGCGACTGGTCGTTCTTGTCCCACGCTTTCCACGACACGTAGCCGTTGGCGTTGTAGAGTGCGGACTTGTTCTCGTAGTTGTAGGGACCGCCGGAATAGCCCGGGCCGTTGCCAGCCGTCACCACATAGTAGAGTTTGCCGTCCTCGAAGTCCACAGCCTTGATGCCGTTGACGGCATCGGTCAGAGTCTGTATGGCGGCGTTGATTTCCTCCGTGGCGGCTTCCTCGGAAACGCTCTTGGCGGCCTCGACGGCTTCTTGCAGCGTCTCCACTGAAGCCTGCGACATGAAGCCCGGAGCATCGCCAGAGGTGTATTTTTCATCGTAGGTTTCGGCGAGGGTCTGCAGCTCTTCATAGGTGAAGTCAAAGCCTTCGGTGCTGCCCACATAGGTGTAGCCCGACAGGTTGGAGGCAGCCTTGTAGGCGGCCAGCGATGTCATCTTGACCGTGACGGTGGGATTGCTGCTGAATATATAGGCTCCCGCAGACGGGGGCGTGGCGGTCTTGAAGGTCACGTTCTTCAGGCTGCCGCAGGAGAACGCGAAGCCCTGGTTCATTTTGGTCACGCCCGAGCCGATCACCACCTTGCTGAGGGTGGACGTGTAGGCGCAGCAGTCGTAGCCCGTCTCCGTGACGTTGTCGCCTATGACAAGCGAGGTGATGGATGAACGGGCGAAAGCGGCTCTGCCGATAGTCGTCACATTGTAGTCGAAAGGACCGTAAGCCACGCTTTCGGGAATGACGATGTCGCCAGTATAGGTGTTGGGGTTTGATGCGGATGGTTCCGCGTCTGTCGGATAGGTGACAGTAACGCTCTGACCGTCGGAGTTGACGAGATACTTGATTCCGTCGACGGTAAAGCCGGTGGGGGTCTCAATCTCTATGAAGCTGAAGTTGGAACCGTCATCCGTGCGGTTTGCCGTATCAATCCAATAGGCCAGTTCGCCGTTGACGTCGTTGACATAGCCAAGGGAGTTGTCGATGTTGCGGAGGAGCTGATAGGACTCGTAGCCGGACACAGTGCTGTTTTCAAACACGAAAGTGGCGGCCTCGTCAACGCTGCCGTTGGCAAGGGTGGCACTGCCCGATGTGCTCTTGGGACCGAAAGCCTGATCCTTGTAGGCGGCGTTGACAATCCTGAAGCCGAAAGGAGTGCCCACAAAGCAGAAAGCAGTCTCCTTGGAGATGCTCGTTTCTGTCAGGGAGGCGCTTGTCTTGATGCTCGTGCCGTCGAAAGTGCAGAACTTGGGAGTGGCACGGTTGATCTTGAGCATATACCACGAGGCGCCGTTCGTTGCCGACTGGCTTAACTTGAACGGGAGCGCGCGCTCTTCAAAAGTGTAGCTGGAGGTGACCGTCTCGTCGGTTTCAGCAGCCGTGAAAGACGGTTTGTCAAGGGTTACGCCCGGGAAAACGGCATACTGGGAAGTGTAGGTTTCGCCCGGGAAACAGTTATAGAACATTTCGGTGGCGACAACAGCTCCGTCGCCGTCAACCACGTTGAAAGTGATGTCGGGCAGGTTGCTGAAGTCAACCGCATCAAAAGTTCCGGCCTCCACGATGGTCAGGAGGTTGCCGGCATCTTCATCGTTCCATCCGTCAAGATAGAAACCGCCCTGGTTGTTGTTGTTCAGGGTGGTGTTTCCTTTCCTGATCTTGAACTTGTAGTCGCCGGACGGCTTGCTGGCAAGCATCAGCTCCAGAGATTCCGAGAGCCGGTTGCTCATCGTGCCGTCGGAGTTGAGGACTTTGCCGTTGTTGACGTTGTACACGTAGTAGCCCTCTTCGCCGTCAGGCACAAGAACCCATTGGTCGGCTCCCGTTTCGGTGGATGCGTTGGGGTTGACAACCGTCGCGTTTGTTTTCTTTGCAGAAACCACGCCGGTCTTGGCACCGTTGAGCACCAGACCGCCACGTTGGGCCGTAATGGTGTAGCACTTCGTTATGTCGATCTGGTCAAGCGACGTGACCACGTCGCCTGTCTCGGCAAACGAAGACACTGTCCCCAATGCTGTCATCAGGAACAGGGAAAGCAAAAAACAAATTTTACTTTTCATTCGGTTTGTGATTTGGTTAATAATAAAATAATGTATAGTATAATCTCAATGTACAGTACAGTAGCATAAGTGCCGTGCAGTTGTAGTATCGTCTCGTTTTTGACATACGCAGTTGCAGTTCTGCAAATATATGTATTTATCCGCACACCTTAACATTTTTTCGCTCTTTTTGTGTGTAAAAAGCGAAAAGAGAACTGTTTTTCACAAAAAAGACAACAAACCGGGGCCGCAGGAAACAGGCAGGGGCAGGGGCAGGCCCGGCAAAACACGGCGGTTGAAAAGACGGAAAAACCGGCGGCAACACCGCGTCGGGGAAAAGCCCGTGCGTAAAGAAAAAAAGCTTGAGATGACCGACAGTTGGATTCGGTCTTACGGTTGCCATCCGGCGGAAACGAATCTCCGTTTCGCCCGGAGCGGATATCCGTTTCCGCCGAAACGCAACAGCATTTCGGGCGGAACGCGCCGGGGAGAACAAGCAAAAATTTTGCCGCATCAATGTTTTAAACGCCCGGAAGGCTCTGCGGCGTTGCCTTGTGCGGCCCGAGCGAGCAGAAAGGGGAAAAATGCGCCCGTCAGGCATTGTGAACCTTTTCGCTTGCTCCGCCGGTTTGCTGACGGACACAACAAAAAACCGGGAGAACACCGTGCACACGCACCGCATTCTCCCGGTTTCATTCCGTGCGCCCCAAAAAGGACGCTATGGGTTCAGGCCAAGAGCCTTTTCAGATCAGAACCTGTAGCCTACCACTGCACCTACGGCCTGGTTGAACGCCTTCACACCGGAGTGCTGGTGAGTAAACCCGCGGCTGTATTCCACGCCAACCACGAAACGCTTGATGTCCAAGGACGCGCCAGCAAGGATGCCCGCGTCAAAACGATGGAACTGCCCTTTGTCGAACACTTCCTTCTTCTCGTGGAATTCCACTATGCCGTAGGAGTTCCACTCCGTTTTCTCATACTCTGTGCCTCCGAATCCGTAAGCAACGTAAGGACCGGCCTTGACGTTCAGCTTGAGGTTCTCCGACAGGTCGAACCTGTAGGCCACCGACACGGGAATCTGGAAATAGTATCTTTCAGCGTTGCCATCCCAAGCATCGGCCTTGAAGCCCTTGTTCACGATTTCCAGACCGGGAACGATGTAGAGGTTGGGGGCTACGGCAAAGTCATAGGACGCGCCCAGCTTCCAGCCCGTGGAGCACTTGGCATCTTTGGCATCGCTGCCCACGATGGAAGACGAGGCCACACCGATTTTGACGGTAACGTTTCTCTCCTGGGCACTGATTGTCAAGGTTGCCAATGCCAGAACAACCATAATGGATAATCTTTTCATAGATTGATAGATTAAGAGTTTGTAAAAATCCGGCGCAAAGTTACCGCTTTGGACGGATTACGCAATCCCCTAACCGAAAAAAACGCGCTGGCGTGTCACTCGGCATAGAAAGAAATGCCGCGCTGGCGGGTCATAGACCTCATATTGATAACCGCATAGCGCATTCTGCCGAGAGCCGTATTGATGCTGATGTCAAGTTTTTCCGCTATCTCCTTGAACGACATGTTTTCGTAGAAACGCATCCGCACCACCTCGCTCTGCGAGGGCGGCAGGCTGTCCATGATGCTGCGCGCATCGGCCAGCGACTGGGCCACGAGCAGCTGATCCTCCACCGTGCGGTCGGCAAGGGCCGCCGTGTTGAATACATCGTAGCCGGCTTCGCCGTCGGACACCAGACTTTCCTGCTCCCTGTTGCGGAAATAGTCCATAATGAGGTTGTGGGCTATGCGGGTGATCCACGACTGGAACTTGCCGTCGCTCCTGTACTGTCCCTTCTGGATGCGCACAAGCACTTTCAGGAATGTTTCCTGAAAGAGGTCGTTGGCCACATCCTCGTTGCGGACCACATAGTATATGTACGAAAAAAGCCTTGACTGATGCCTGTTCAACAAGGTATCAAACGCTTCATTGTCGCCTTTCGCGTAAAGACCGACCAACTCGTCGTCGGTCAGAACTTTGAGGTTCTTCATTACTTGACAAAATTAATGTTTCAGAGTAATGTCAATACGATAGGCTGCGCTGTTTGAATAGGTTGAACGAAAGTTTTGTCTGACAAAGGAAAGCCTTTATTTCGGGAAAAGCAAGTTTTTGGCCCGAAAAAATGGCTTTTGGCCGCATTTTCCCGCGGGATGCCGCTGTCAGCCATGTCTCCGGGACAAAAAAGGGCTGTCTGCGAAAAGGTGCATTTCCGCAGACAGCCCCCGATGCCGGCGCGCAACCGGCTACGTGCCGGACTGCTGTCCGAGCTCGCTGTCCGTAGGTATGACAAGCTTGTAGCCCTTGCCGTGGACATTGATTATCTCCACGTTGGGATCACCCTTGAGGTGCTTGCGGAGCTTGGTGATATATACGTCCATGGAGCGCGCGTTGAAGTAGTTGTCGTCGATCCAGATGGTCTTGAGGGCGAACTCGCGCTGCAGCACCTCGTTGGCGTGCTGGTAGAGGAGAAGGAGAAGTTCGCTCTCCTTGGTGGTGAGTTTCTTGACCTCGCCGTCGGGACTCCTGAGAATCTGCTTCTTTGTCTCGTAGACAAAAGAGCCTATCCTGCACTCGGTCTGCTCAACGGTTTTCTTTGAGCGCACCCTCCTCATTATGGCCTCGATGCGCAGGGTCAGTTCCTCCATGGAAAACGGTTTGGTGATGTAGTCGTCGGCCCCGACCTTGAAGCCTTCGAGCACGTCTTCCTTCAGCGTCTTGGCGGTAAGGAACACTATGGGGGTTTCGGGGTTGATCTGCTTGATGTCGCGGGCCAGCGAGAAGCCGTCCTTTTTAGGCATCATGACATCGAGCACGCAGATGTCGAACGGCGACTTGAGGAACGCGCGGTAGCCGGCCTCGCCGTCGGCACACAATTCCACCTCATAGCCTTTTGCATTGAGGTACTCCCTGAGGAGCATTCCGAGACTCTCGTCGTCTTCACAAAGCAGGATTCGTGTTTTTTCTGTCATAGTCGGTTGTTTTTATGGTTTGTTCTGTTGTTTCTCTTCTTGCGCCGCGGCCCGGTTCAGTCCTGCCCGTCGCCGGGCGGAGAGGCCGGCAGGACTATTATGAATTTCGTGCCCTTGCCGAACTCGCTCTCGGCATGGATGTGCCCACGGTGGAGCTGTATGATGTTGCGCACGTAGGCCAGCCCCAGCCCGAAGCCCTTGACATCGTGCTTGTTGCCGCTGTGGACTCTGTAGAACTTCTCGAATATCTTCTTCAGGTTCTCCTTTCTGATGCCGATGCCGTTGTCGGCAATGGTGACCACCACACTGTTGTGCCGGTTCTCCGTGCTGACGGATATGCGGAGAGGCTCGTCCTCGCGCCGGTACTTCACGGCGTTCTCCATCAGGTTGAACAGCACGTTGGTGATGTGGACCTCGTCGCCGGTGATCACGGGGTTTTCCGCCTTGAGGGCGGTGGTTATCACGCCGCCCTTTTCCTCCACCTTGAGGGCGAAGGTAGAAGCCACATCGTCCACCATGGTGTTGAGGTTGAGCCTGTCGTGCTTCATCGACATCTTCTTGTCCTCGAAAAGCGAGGTCTGCAGCACGCGGTCGATGAGTCGCTGAAGCCGCCTGGTCTCGTCGCGTATGACATCCGACAGGTGTTCCGTCATCGAGGGGGTCTTGGGAATGGTGGTGTCGGCAAGCATCTGCGAGGCGAGCGAGATGGACGCCACGGGAGTCTTCAGCTCGTGGGTCATGTTGCTGACGAAGTCGTTTTTCATTTCACTCAATTTCCGCTGGCGCAACACCATCCGTATCATATAGACATAGACGGCCAGCAGAATCAGCACGAAGACGGCCGAAACAACCACATAGCGCGCAGACTTGTATATGTAGCGGTCGATGGACGGGAAATTGACAATCAGGACGGCGGTGTTGGACGGAGAGTTGTTGGCCATGAGAACCTGCTTGTAGCAGTGGTCGGAACCTTCATCGGTATAGTCCTGGCACCGGTAGAACTCGCGTCCGCTGGCATTGGTGACGATGAAATGATAGGGAATGTCTATGCCGTTGTGCGCAAATTCCGCCCTTATGAAATTGTCAAGCTTGTTGAAGTTTATACGTTTCTCTATCGGGGTGTTGCTCGAGGAGTAGAGGATGGAGTATATGACCCGGTTGAGCTGCTGCTGCTGATAGATGTAGCGTTTCTTCAGCTCGGCCCGCATCTTGCCGGAGAACTCATACTTGCTCCTGAAATCCTTGCGCTCCAGCGTAAGCCCTTTGGTCCCGGCGTTGTGCGAAATGAGCGCTGCCGACCGCCTCAGCCCCCGCGGCCCGGACGAGCCGAGCGTATCGCCGAACAGGCTGCCGTCGTTCATGTCATCGGTGCGCAGGCTGTCGTCGATTTCCCGCGAACCGATGGAATGGAGGTCTACCTTGAGCTCCTTGAGCGTCTCGTCCATCTCCATGGCACGGGCCACGCGGAACAGGCTGCGGCTCACTCCGGCATCGAACTGCTCCTTGCGGAGACCCGTCATGCGGTTGTGGAAATTTATTATCACCGAGATGAGGGCTATGAAGACTATGCCCATCAGTGTGGCGGCTATGGCTATCCCGTGTTTCTTCATACCACAAAGTTAGCAACAGCCACGCCAATGCGGCCGGGCTGCGGCGGCGGACTTTGAAGATGTTAATTTTTTTAACCTCGCCGCACTATTTTAGTGCCTTGTGCGGCAAATTAACCCGCATTGCATTATTTTTGTAGTATGGAAGACTCCCCTATCCTGTTCAGAGACTACGGAATGTTTCTCAAAAGCCGGTTTCCGTTCAAGGTGCAGAAGCTGAGCATTGACGGCGGCTTCGGATGCCCCAACCGCGACGGCTGCAAGGGGCGCGGCGGCTGCACCTACTGCAACAACCTGACCTTCACGCCGGGGTATTGCGACAAGGGAGATTCCGTGAGTGCGCAGATAAGGAAAGGAATGGAGTTCTTCGGCAGGAAATATCCCGGCATGAAATATCTGGCGTATTTCCAGGCACACACCAACACCTATGCACAGGCAGACGTGCTGAAAGCGAAATACGAGGAGGCCCTCAGTATGGACAACATTGCGGGACTGGTAATCGGGACACGTCCCGACTGCGTGGGCGACAAGCTGCTGGACTATCTCGGGGAAGTGGCCAAGAGGACGTTCGTGATGGTGGAATACGGTGTGGAAAGCACCGACGACAACATCCTCAGGGCGGTGAACAGGGGACACGGCTTCGACCAGAGCCGCAACGCCATCGCGCGCACCGCAGCAAGGGGCATCAGCACCTGCGCGCACATCATACTCGGTTTGCCGGGAGCCACCCGCCGGCAAATGCTTGCCGAACCCGCCATCATCTCCGAACTGCCCGTGGACGTCATCAAACTCCACCAGCTGCAGATAGTGGACGGCACAGCCATGGCAAGGCAATACAGGGAAAGCCCCGGGCTGTTTCCGCTTTTCCGATCGCCGCAGGACTATGCCGAGGCGGCCATTGACTACATAGAGCGGCTGCGTCCCGACATCGCGCTGGAACGCTTCACTTCGCAGTCACCGACAGACTTGCTGATTGCGCCAAAATGGGGAATGAAGAACTACCAGTTCACCGCAATGCTCAGAAAGATGATGGAAGAACGCCACACATGGCAAGGGCGGCTGTGGCAGAAAGACAAGGGAGAGACAGGCTGTGCTGTCACGTGACGCAGCGGGGGGCCGGAACTTCCTACATCTCCAGAAGCCCGTTGGCCATGGCGAAAACGGTCAGGCCGGCCGCAGAATGGATGTCCAGCTTCTGGCAGATGTTGCGGCGGTGGGTGTTGACTGTATACACCGCAATGCTGAGCCTGTCGGCAATCTCCTTGGTGGAACGGCCGCGGGCGATTTCCACGAGGATTTCCTTTTCGCGCAGGCTGAGGACATTGGTGTCGGGCAGCGAAGGCCTGGCCGAACACTGCTCACGGGACTTCACCACGGACTGCAGGATCTCGTCGGCCGAAGAACAGACGGTGACGAAACCGCTGTAAGACCCGACCCCGGACAGCTGCCCGAGGCTGCTCACTATCGCCACACAGGGAATGTCGGGGTGCTTCAGCTTGAACTGGGGCAGATTGAACCCGCCGCAGAAATCAGGCGACACGAAGATCATGTGGAACGGGCGCATGCGGAGCATATCGTCGAGCGAGTGGAGCGTGGACACGGCCACGGCATGCACATGAATGCCGGTAATGCGGCAAAGCACCTGCAACAGCCCCTCACGGACGACAGGGCTGTTTTCGGCCACTATTATATGGTGGACATCACCCGTTCGCATGGCGCACACGCTCCTCCAAATGGAATACTGCGGGAACGAAGATATAGTCCTCCGCCTTGCAGTGGGACTCCAGTTCGTCTTCGCAACAATAGATCTGGTACAACACAGCATTGAGCTCATTCACGTTCTCGCACTTGGGGTTATACTGTATCAGTATGCGTTTCAACTCGCGCAGACTGTCGTCAAGCGGCTGGTGGCGGCGCGAGAATACGCCGACGGAAAACCCGTCGCACAGCTTGCCCTGCTGCAACATCCCTACATAGGGGAAGAGGGTGGATTCCTCGTGGCGCATATGACGGGACGCAAGGGAGATGTAGTTGTCGAACTGACGGTGCAGAATGCCGGAAATCTCACCCTTGCCGTCATCATGGAGCGCGGCGTGGAGCTGGCGGTGAATGCGCGGAAACAGGAAATCAAGGAAATAGACATGGCTCTGCCTCAGATACCCTATCAGCGTGGGGATTGACAGGCGTTCCGGCTCGTTGACTATCTGGGTGCAGCCGGAATGCACGAAATTTATGACGGCAAGGAACGTTGCAGTGTCAACGCCCCGCTCGGTGCAGACTTCGTCGATTGTCTTGTCGCCAAACCCCAAAGGAATGCCGAAGCGGCTTATGACCTGCAGCAGGCGGTAGTTTCCCTCGATGAGATCAATAAGACGGTCGGAGGAGATGTAGTTGTTTGTCATGCCACGTGTGTATTCGGGTCTGCCACGGAAAGCGGCGGACGGCAGCGCATGGATTATTCCGGGACAAAAGTAACGAAAAAAAACAGAAAGTTGTACTTTTGCACCACACAAATTCCGCATGAAAACAGAGGACATCCTAACGAACCTGAACTTCAGCCAACTGAGCGAGATGCAGCGCAATGCCATTGAGCTGATACGCAACAATGACAACGCCGTGGTACTGGCACCAACGGGAACGGGCAAGACCCTGGCTTTTCTCATTCCGCTCGCCGAGTCAATAGACATCTCCTCAGACACGCTGCAGGCCGTGGTGCTGGCACCGACACGCGAACTTGCCATACAGACATATGACGTGCTGAAACGGATGAAAACACCGTGCAGGGTGCTTTGCTGCCACGGCGGACGGCCGGCCATGGCCGAGCACAAGCAAATCGACAGCACCAGACCACACATCGTCGTTGCCACACCGGGCCGGCTGAACGACCATCTGGACAAGGGCAATATGGACGGGCGCAGCGTCAAGACCCTTGTGATTGACGAGTTTGACAAGATGCTTGAACTGAAATTCCAGGACGAGGTGGCCGCTCTGCTGAGCAAGATGCCGGAACGGGAAAGGTGTGTCCTCGTTTCAGCCACCGACATGAAGGAAATCCCGGAATTTGCGGCGTTCAGGCATTGCCGTCCCGCCACACTGAACTGTCTCGGGAAACGGGACAGCAGTCCGGCAAACATAAGACAATATACAGTCCGCTCGCCGCAGAAAGACAAGCTTGACACTCTCGGACAGCTGCTCTGCACCTTGGGAGACAGGCAATCAATCGTTTTCGCGGGCTACCGGGAGGCGGTGGAACGCATCGCGCAGTACCTGCACGGGCAGAAGCACAGCGTGGCAATGTTCCACGGCGGCATGGACCAGCAAGACCGCGAAACCGCGCTCTCGCTCTTCCGCAACCACAGTGTCAACGTACTGGTGTCAACCGATCTGGCAGCACGGGGCATTGACGTGTCAACCCTGCAGAACATTGTACACTACCACCTGCCCAACAACGCCGAGACCTACACCCACCGCAGCGGACGCTCGGGACGATGGGAGGCAGACGGAACTTCATACACCATACTGGGACCCGAAGAGCAACTGCCAGACTACTATGCCGACATGGAAGACCTGCCGCTCAACCCGCCCTTTGCCAAACCGGCAAAACCGCAGTGGACGACACTCTACATAGGGCGCGGCAAAAAAGACAAGCTGAACAAGACGGATATAGTGGGTTTCCTCTGCAAAGCAGGAGGACTGAAAGGGAGAGACATCGGCGGAATAGACATCTACGAACGCCACGCCTATGCTGCCGTGCGCCAAAGCGTTGCCCAATCGGCTCTGTGCAACATCGCCGGCGAGAAAATAAAGAAAATGACCACGCGCATAGAGCCGATACGCACCTCCCGGCTTGTTCCCGCAAACAAGATGACAGACAAACAGGACTCATGACCTGCATTTACATCCACCGCAACTCCCTTTTTGCCATGAAAAGATTTCCCTTTACTTTTTTGTGTCTGATACTGATTTTCGTGCTCAGTTTCTTCTCTCCGCCCGAGACCTCCCTTGACGGCGTGGCATTCATTGACAAATGGACACATCTCGTGATGTACGGCGGAACAACTGGGATGTTCTGGGTTGAATACTGGCACACTCACTGGAAGAAAGGCTATACGCTCTCCAGACGGGAGCTTGCCCTTGTGGCAATAGCCGTCCCGGTTATGCTCGGCGGTCTGATAGAAATACTCCAGGCCTACTGCACCAACGGACGCCGCAGCGGAGAATGGCTTGACTGGGTTGCCGACAATGCCGGTATTGCCGTTGCCTGCATTCTCGGCTGCACTCTGGTCAAACGCATAGCCAAGAAGCTGTGGCACAAAAGCGGCAAGGCATAGCCATGCCCCCGTGCAAAGCGACGACTCCGGACGAGCGGAAGACTACCTGTACCTGTATTTGTCCCTGCTGTTTGTCGCAAGCTCAAAAGAGGTCATGACGTACTGGAAATTCCGCTTGGCGAAACTGATGGTGAACTCCGCCACGCCGTTGCGCAGCTTGTCGTTGGCGTAGACCTCGGCGGTGTAGCGGACGGACTGGCCGGACGGAATTTCGCTGATGACGGCGGTTGGCGATATTATTATGCTCTTTGTCCCCTTGACGGAAATGACCGGTGCGATATTGTATATCGTAGCGACGCCTTTGTTCCTGACCTCAAAGGCAATCTTGCAATTCTCGCCGGCATCAATGGCTTTGTTTTTGTTGGTGTCAATGAAACGCAGATTGCATATCTCTATATCGGCATACTCGCGTCCCATTTCCCCGGCCTCGTCGGAATAAGTGGAATACTCCACCGTGCTGCGCCGGCTATAACGGTCGGATGTGTAGTCGTAGCCGCTGTAGTCGCGCTCCTGCACTCCCGGGCTGGTGGCAGCCGCACCCAATGCCGCTCCAGTGACCATTCCTATCACCGTGCCGGCATCCGAACCGCGCGGACCGCCCATAAGTCCGCCGATAGCGGAGCCAAAAATGCCGCCAAGCAACCCACCGCCGGCAACGGCACCCAACTGGTCTGAACTCGTACAGCCGCCCAACAACATCAGGGCGGACAGACCGTATGCCAAAATCTTCTTCATATCGCTGCAATGTTTTGTCTGGTACAAAATTACAATCCAACAGCTATTGCAACACTGCGAAAGCAGGATTTTTGCCCTCCGTTTAAGTTTTTTTATATCATGCCGCACTGACTTTTGCGAAGACGCTGCAATTTCCGTCTTCCCCGGACTCATGCAACAAAAAAAAAGGAGGTCACACCCCTTTGCAGAGTGCAGCCTCCTTTTCGTGTTATGATACGGTAATTCCGCGGAATACTTATTCCGCCTCAGGCGCAGCAGTCCCTTCTGCGGGGGCTGCCACTTCCTCTGCGGCAGGAGCTGTTTCTTCCGTGGCGGTGGTTGTGGCAGCTTCTTCCGTGGTGGTCTTCGCTCCGCGGGAACGGCGCGTGCGTGTCTTCTTGGGAGTCTTGGCCATGTTGTCGTCAAAGTCAACAAGTTCGATAAAGCAAATCTGGGCTCCGTCGTCCTTGCGAGTGCCGAGCTTGATGATGCGGGTGTAGCCGCCGGGGCGGTTCGCCACCTTTTCCGCAACCGCCTTGAAAAGTTCCTTTATGGCACCCTTGTCCTGAAGATAGGAGAAAACCACACGGCGGGAATTGGTCGTGTCGTCCTTTGACCTTGTAATCAACGGCTCTACATATTTCTTGAGAGCCTTGGCCTTGGCGAGAGTCGTAGTGATTCTTTTGTGCATAATCAAAGACACTGCCATGTTGGAAAGCATTGCAGCCCTGTGAGATGCAGTACGACTCAAATGATTGAATTTCTTGTTATGTCTCATTTCTTAATCTTTGTCAAGTTTATACTTAGATATATCCATACCAAACGACAGATTCAGACTCTGGAGCAAATCATCAAGCTCCGAGAGCGATTTCTTTCCGAAATTACGGAACTTCAAAAGGTCGCTCTTGTTGTATTTCACGAGGTCGCCGATGGTCTCCACGTTAGCGG